>JBDRLP010000028.1:0-11766 GCA_043812975.1 Candidatus Iainarchaeum sp.
TCAAAAAATTTAAAGAAAAAAAACCAAATTAGATAATACAAGCAAATAAGTACTACTTAGAAGTTACTTTTTTAATGGGGAGAAAACACACGAATTCAAATAATCCGTGGCATAAAGGAGGAAAAAGAACAATGGCTGAAAAAGAAGGGATTCCGTATCCAAGAGCAGGGAGGCCTCAAGCTCCTTCAACAAAAAAACCTCAAATAACTGAAATTAAAGTTCCTGCAAAAGCAAAACCAGAACCTCAGAAAAAAAGAAGTTTTTTGGATAGGGTTTTAGGAAGAAATAAATAACAGGAACAAGTTCTATTTTACATGGGAAGAAGAACTAGGAGAGAATTAAATCGCGCAAGGAATAGAGCACAAGTCCCTGCGGGTGGTTACTCACAAAGATTGACACGTGTCAAACTAGCAGCAAGGGAATTATTTCGTAAAGGCGATATTACTGAACTTAATATTAAAGAAGCGGCCAAAAAACACGATGTTTCAAGAAAGGAATTACTGAAGTATTTAGAAGAACAGTGAGTAATAGAATAAAAGCAACCAAATAAACATCAATTAACACCCCCTAACCCAAATTAACAGCAAATAAGTCCTACTGAGTCCCTCTAACAGGACGAGGTGGACACCCTACAGCCGCCGAAGGTGCCCTTTCAGGGTGCGGGTTTGCGGCTTAAAATACCTTTATAAAAGTTTAGTAAGGTGATTAGTTTAGGCTCAGAACTATTTTTGGGGAATTTTTATGACTCAGGATATTAAGACAGGCACTACTACTGTAGGACTCATATTTAATGGCGGCGTTGTTCTGGCTGCAGACCAAAGAGCCAGCATGGGGCACATTGCTTATGATGATGAAGCTGAAAAAATTTACAAAATAAATGACAAATTAGCAGTTACAAACGCAGGAAATGTAGGAGATAGTCTAGCAGTAATCAGGTTTTTGAAAAGCCACGCCAGAATATACGAACTTGAAAGAAACGAAACAATGACTGCAAGAGCAGCAACAACATTTCTCTCAAACATTTTAAACGGCAATAGATACGCACCTTATATTGTTCAGTTAGTGATTGGTGGTTTTAACTCAGAACCAGAATTATTTGACCTTACTCCTTACGGCGGAATTCTCGAAAGAGATAAGTATGCTGTTTCTGGTTCAGGCACAGAACAAGCTTTGAACACTCTTGATCTTGGATACAAAAAAGACATGAGTGAAAAAGAAGGAATTGCTCTTGCAGTAAAGGCAATTGAATCAGGAAAAAGACGGGACCTTTACTCCGGAGGAGTCAGTGTAACAGTATTTGTTATTGACTCAAAAGGCGTAAGGCAACTTTCTAAGGAGCAAGCAGATAAAGTATCCAAAGAAGTTACAACCGCTTAAATGCTTTTAATATTAAATTACTGATTAAAGAAAGTTTTTCTTAAATCAATTTTAGGGATTAAACAATGGAAAACACAGACTATTTGAAAGAAATAAAAGACACAATAAATGCTATAGTTCCAAAAGAAGGAGAAATAACTTCAATTGACCTTGAAGGCCCGGAAGTAGCTATTTACACAAAAAAACCAAAAGTGTTTCACGAAAACGAAGATTACGTGAAAAACATTGCGTTCCAGTTAAAGAAAAAGGTAAACATCAGAGCAGACAAATCTTTACTGGTTGATCAGAAAGAAGCACAAGAAACAATAATGAAAATTGTTCCTGAAGATGCTCAAATAACTGAAATTCAGTTCAGTGAACCTTTTAGCGAAGTTGTAATTGAATGTTTAAAACCAGGTTTGGTTATTGGGAAAGGCGGCCAGACAAGTAAACAAATTATTCTTGAAACAGGATGGACGCCTAATATTCTTAGAGCTCCAACTCAGCCAAGCGATGTTCTAAAAGGAGTAAGACACCATCTGAACAAATATGCTGCAGAAAGAAAAAAGATTTTACAGCAAACTGCCAACAAAATTTATTCTGAAAAATCAAGCCCAAGCTGGATCAGATTAACTCCATTAGGAGGTTTCAGACAGGTCGGAAGAAGTTGTATACTTTTAGAAACAAGAAAAACCAAAGTACTGTTAGATTGCGGAATCAATATAGCAGCACAGAGCAATGAAGACGCTTTTCCTTATTTAGATGCAATCAGATTCCCAATTAACGAACTTGACGCTGTAATTTTAAGCCATGCGCACATGGATCATTGCTTGCCGCCGGAGAGTTTGGTTCTTACCAAAACGGGGTATAAAAAGATTGACGGAATTAAAGTAGGGGAAAAGGTAATTTCTATGGACTGGGAAAAAGGGAAACTTGTAAAAACAAAATGCACGCAAAAAACACACACTTCTGGGCATGAAAAAATCCTGAAAATAAAAACCCCTTACTCAAATATCGAATCATCCCCAAATCATCGGTTCTTTACAGTAAAAAATCTGCAAATAAAGGAATTAGAGGCCTTAGAACTGAAAAAAGGAATGCTTGTTCCGTCAAACATTTTAAACAAAAAAACTGGGGGAAACGACTTTTTCCTTGATACTGATGTGCCTTACGACAAAAGAAAAAAAGCCATTATAACTCTCCCAAAAAAACTGATTCCTGAATTAGCTGAATTCATTGGATATTATCTTGGAGATGGCCACAGGTCTTCAAAAGTTTCCCTGAGGTTGACTGATTCGTGCATACAAATATTGGAGCATCACAAATATATAATTGAAAAACTTTTCAATTATAGCGGCATAATAAGACGCCATTCAGACAAGAGTAAAAATGCGTTTATCCTCGAAATAAACAACATAAAAATAATCAGATTCCTGGAAAAAAACTTTCCTGAAATAGGATTCAAAACAAGAAGCATTGTTTGTCCGGAAAAAATAATGCAAGCAAAACAAAACATTCAGAGTGCTTTTCTTAGGGGATTTTTCGATGCAGAAGGCACAGTAGTAAAGTCAGTTAAGGCAAGTACTTCCAGTAAAAAAATGCAGAAAGACATACAGCATCTGCTTTCAGTCCATGGCATTCCAGTAAACATAAAGGAAGATGATACTGTCTCCATAGACACAAATTTTGGCATGAAAAAATTTTGTGAAAAAATAGGTTTCTCAATCAATTATAAAAGAGAAAAATTAGAGAAAAAAATTTCAAAAACCAAAAACACATCCTTTGAAAAACAGGATTTAGTGCCGGTAACATCTCAGGATTTCAGAAAAATCCTTAAAGACGCAGGAATGTTGGGAAGAATCCACAAAAGCCCAAAACTGTCAGAAATATTGCCAATGGGGCTTTTGGATTTTTTTAGAAGAAAAAATGGTTACATAACAAGAAAAACAGCCAAAAAACTGCTAGAGTTGCTTCAAACAAGAATTGTTGAAATTGAAGCAATGCATGAAGAAAAAATGATTAACACCAGAAGACTTCTTAGTGTTGCCAGGACTGAAGTTATCAACTCTACTGGGCTTAAAATGCATCAGATTCAGAACTTGGAGGAAAAAAACAAGTTCACCAGTGAAATAATGATTGAATACAGGCGGTTTTTGAAGGCAAAAAAGAGCACATTAATTGCAATCACCTCTGAAAATATAAAAAAACTACAATCACTTGTTTCAATGGAGACCACTTGGGAAAAGATTACAAAAATAATTGAAAAGCAAAATCCTTACCCTTACCTTGTCGATATAGAAACAGAAATGGGAAATTTTGTTGCAGGGAACATAATTGTACATAACTCAGGATTTATACCATACTTATTCAAGTTAGGTTACAGAGGCCCTGTTTATTGTACAGCACCAACAAGAGATTTGACCGCGATTTTACATTTTGACTACATCGATATTAATGCTAAAGAAAACAAAGACGGACCTTATCAGGAAAGAGATGTTAAAGAAATGCTGAAATACTGTATTACAAGAGAATACAGAGAAGTTACTGATATTGCTCCGGACATGAGATTAACATTCCATAATGCTTCACACATACTTGGAAGTGCTTCTGTTCACCTGCATATTGGCGAAGGAGCTCATAACCTTGTTTACAGTTCAGACATAAAATACGGTTTTACAAGGCTTTTCAATAACGTGGATAGTAACTATCCAAGGATTGAAACCTTAATAGTTGAAAGTACTTATGGCGCAAGGGATGATATTCAGACTCAAAGAGAAGAGTCTGAAGCTCAATTTTTGAAAATAATTCAGGAAACAATAAGTCAAGGCGGCTCAATATTGATTCCAAGCTTTGCTGTTGGAAGAGCTCAGGAAGTACAACTTATTATTGAAAACTTTTATAGACGTGGTTTAATTGACCAGGATGTAAAAGTTTACATTGACGGAATGATTAAAGAAAGTTCAGCAATTCACACGGCTTATCCTGAGTACCTGAGAAATGCAGTACAAAAAAGAGTATTACAGAATGACAGTCCGTTTACTTCAGATATTTTCGAAGTTGCTCAACCGGATCAAAGAGATGAGATTGTGAAAAATGGAAAATCAATCATCATTGCTTCAAGTGGAATGCTTACAGGCGGAGCAAGTGTACAATATTTCTACAAAATGGCAGAAGACCCAATCAATACAATGATATTTGTTGGTTATCAGGGAGAAGGATCATTAGGAAGAAAAGTCCAATCAGGCTTGACAAGCATTCCGGTAACTATTGAAAATGGAAGAACAAAAAGACTGAATATTAATATGAGGCTTGAGAACCTGGATGGTTTTTCAGGACACTCAGACAGAAAACAATTACAGGCTTATGTGAGAAATTTGAAGCCAAAGCCAAAAAGAATCCTAACTGATCACGGAGAAGCCTCAAAAACAATAGAACTTGCTAAATATTTCTCAAGCAAGTTTGGAATAAGTTCACAGAGCATTAGAAACTTAGACAGCGTAAGATTACGCTAAAAATCTTTTTCTTTTTCTAAAAGATTATTTTATTTACGTTTTTTCTTTTTTTCCTTTTCTAATCTGGCCCTTGCAGCAGCAGCTTTTTGTTTTCCTATTAGTTTAGTGGCTGCTCTCAGATTTATTGCCGCCCTGCCAAGGGCGTCAAAAATAGAACCCTTATTACGGTCAATCATAACACCCAAATCAGCCACTCTACTCATATTTACTGCCTGTAATTTAACCAGCTTACTGGCTTCAGCGTCGCTCAAGCGATCTCCAAACCGCCTATTAATACTTGATGCAAGCCATTTAATTTCATGGCGAAGTTCAAGCTGTTCCCTGAGCAAGGCATTAACATTTTCCAAAAGACTCATTTGGTAATAATTCTCAAGATATTCTCTTGGCGAACCTTTAGTTCCTAAAGATTCAATCTTATTCCACTTTTCATTTATTTTATCCTCATCCCTGTTTAATCTGCTTTGAAGTACATCTCTCTTAGCAATAAGAGCTTTTTCCAATTCGGGAAACTGTTTATAGCCGTATTTTTTATGAAAATTCAAATCAAGTTGTCTTAATAACTCTTTCAAACCCAGACGCTTACTGATTGGACTACTCATAGAAACCAAAAGAAATAAGCATGAACTTTAATATTAACCAATACACAAATAATACTAATAAAATTTTAGAATAACTAAAAAATAATTAGAAACGGCATAATTGACGTTAAAAGAGAAATTCTGTACAACCCTGCACCTTATACATAACTCTAATTTTACTCCTATTTTATACATAAAAAAAAATTTGCAAAAAAACCTAATATACATAAGAACGGAGGCTAAATAGGGCTTCTTTTTTACTTTAAATTCATTAATTACAGTTATTTTGGAAATAAAGGCAGGAGAGAGCTTCTTTTTTCGAAAAGTATATATATTAGTTCGATCTTACTAAATACGTTCTAAACAGGATGATGATTATGGCGGTTTTATTTGGGAGTAGGCTCACAATCAATAATAGCTCTAGGACTGCTAAGCTCGTTAAATGTTTAGAACAGGGCGGTGAGAGGTTAAAGGACGAAGCAATTGGATTGAGAAAGCCCTGTCTCAAATCCTAGTAACATGTTTTGTTCACCCCTTCCCTAAAACTCCTCTCACCCCCTTATATCACTTTCTTAGCACTAATTTTGAATGAAAATAGGAATTACTGGAAGTCCAGGAGTCGGAAAAACATCAGTTTCAAAACTACTTGGACAAGCATTTAAAGCAAAAGTCTTGAACGAGAAAGAATTCGCTCTTAAAGAAGGAATCGGGGAATTTGATACTACTGAAAATGAATTAGTCGTGCCTTTGAATAAACTCAAGACAAAATTAAACAAATTTTTGAAAAAAGAAAAAAATATTGTAATCGAGGGCCACATGTTATGTGAAATCAAGGCTGATTTTGATTATTTAGTGTTAATTAAGTGTGATCCTGAGATTTTGGAGATGCGATTAGAGGAAAGAGGTTACAAAGCTGAAAAAATCCAAGATAATGTGTTTTGTGAAGGCATTGATTACTGTAAGAAGCATAGCCTTAGAAATTACTCTAAAAAGAAGGTAATTGTGGTTGAAAACAGGAAAAGTATAAAAGAAACAACAAACGCAATAATACTGAAAATTGAAAAAAGGGAAACTGAATGAAAGCCGGATTTTTACTCATATCATTGATTTTTCTGAGCTACATAACTATTGCTTCTCCTTTGACTGAATTCAGTTTTAAAGAACAAGGATACCAAGACTTCTACATAAATGGTTTTGAGAAGTATGATTGTAAAAAGTACGATTTTGTTTTAAACACTGATTTTAATTCTTCTGTTTTCCCTATTTTTTCATTAAATGCTAAATTTTCTCCACAAATAGAAAGTGATGCATCAATAATTGTATTTTTTAATGATAACAATAGCATTGCAGAGTTAAAATCCGCGAATTTTGAAAATAATGTCGCCAGAATCTGGATCCCGAGGGAAAAAGTATCTGAAAACAACAATATCAGGGTTTGTGGAGAAACTTCTTTTAGCGTAAATAAAATTTTGATTTCTGCTGACTCTGAATTTGGGCTTTATTATGCGCCTTTTTTCCCCGAAGAAGATGGATTTAAGCTTGAACTTGAAACTTATCAGCCAATAGTGGGAATTCCTTTCAGAATTGATGCTGTTGCAAAAAATTATGGGAGTGAGGATACAGAAGTATCATTGAGTTACAGGCGAGGAGAACTGGAAGAATCTTTGGAAGAAATCACTATTCTTGGAGGGGAAACTTCAAAAAAAGGAATAGCGCCAAAATGCTTGGAAAGAAATGATAATGCTGATTGTATTACTCCGGGAGAATACAGGATTTCTTATTCTGCTGTTGCAAATAAAGCTGTTCCTATGACTTTGCTTCCAGCCCAACTTGGTTTTTTGAACGCATTTGGGGAAACTCGAAATATTCAATCTGACAGACCAAGTATTGAGGCTTTTGAACCAAAACACAATATTTCTGCCCAGATTTTTGTTGGAAAAGATAATCCAAAAGTCGGAGAAACAATTCCACTTAAAGTAAAAATCAAAAATATTGGAAAAACAAGGATAAATAATATTTCTGTTGATTTAAGGACTGGTCTTGAAACCATTGGGGAAGTAACCAAAACAATTGCTTTCCTTGATGCTGACCAGTCAACAGAACTTAGTTTTACTGCAAAAGGAATAAGCAAGGGAGAATACTCACTCGGATGCATGGTTGCTTATAACAATAAATCCCTTGAATGCGGCCAGACGAGTGTTTTATTAGATAGTGAAGAATTAAGTGGCGAAATTCTAATTGGAGTAGGTTTTGTTTTAATCGCACTGGCTGTGTTTGGATATTTTTATTTCAAAAAGCATTAATCACTTGAAACTTTTCTTATTTTCACAACCGGTTTTGGTTTCTTTTCCTCTTCTGATTTTTTGTAAACGTAAAAGGCAACTCCGAGAAGAACTAAAATTAAAGGATATACTGCTAAAGGAATTTCAAATGGGGGAGAAATTGTTACTTGGTCTGTTAAATTAGATGCTTTATAAGAATTGTAAATTGATTCTAAATACGATTTTTCTTCCAAAGCCTGTTTTGATTTTAAAAGCAGAGAATCTGCTTCAGGATTTGGTTCTGAAGAATTTCTTTTTGAAACAGCTACATTGTAAGAGGAAAACGAATTTTGTTTTAATTTTTCAATAGCAGAGGTTACTTCTTTATCAATAGTTTCTAGCTTTGCTAGTTCTTCCAACCCTGCGGGTTCAGTTTTATTGTTTAACTGATTTTTCAGTTCTTTAATTCTTTCAAGAGTTATTGGAGAAAAAACATAAATTTCTTTGAGTTGTTCCGTGGTCAAACTGGAAAAATTTGATTCTAATAATGCTATTTTTTCGTCTAAAGAAAGCTTTAGAATCCCTATTTTTGTATTTTCTTCATCAGAGGATTTATTTTCCTCTGCTTTAAATTCAGGAACAGAATTAACTAAAAACTCTAAATTCTGAAGTTCTTCTGCTGCTTTTTCAAGTTTATTCTGGTCCGCATAAAACTGTATTTTTTCACCTGAAAGTTTTACATTTAAATCGTCCTCTAAAACAGAACTTGCTTTTTCCAAAAGCAGTTCTTTTTCAAAAATTATTCTTTGTTTTTCCGCAAAATCCAAAAAATCGTTTTCTATAGGAGGATTAATTTCTGGTTTTTTTGCATTGAAATTTAAATCTAAAATTATTGAATTTAATCCTGTTAAAAGTTTTGAGAATTTTAAAGTTGTTTTGTTTTCGTTTGATAAATAAGAAATGTTTCCTGTGGAAAAAATTTCTTTTGCATTTGCTGAATCAAGATCTATTACAGTGCTGAAAGGAACATTAATTTCTCCTGAAGGATTTTCAATAAAAATTCTTGCAAAGCTCCCGTTAGTTTCTCCGATTGAATCAAGAAGTTCTACTTGAAGATAATTTTCTGTTATTTCTGGAGCCAGCTGTTGCAGGATTTTATCAGCACCGGAAGAAAATGCAGTGAGATCATCCGCTATTTTTCCTGCATTATGTGTTTCTGAAAGGATTAAACCGAAATCTTCAAAATTTGGTTCAAATGAGGAAAAATCATCAATAAAGTCAATTACTCTTTTGGCTGTTTTTGTGCCGGGAAATTCAACCAAAAGGTTTTCCATAAGAACTGCTTTTTCAGAAACCTCTTTATAGAATTGATTTGCCAAAAGGACATCTCTGCCGGAAAGGGCTTTTACTTCCAGTTTTTGGAGTAAATCGAGGCAGGAATTCAGCACCAAATCTGGATTTTCATAGGGTTTTTCGATTCTTTTCAGGGAATCCAATTGTAATCCCAGAGAACCATCATCAAAATTCATTAATGCTTCAACTTTCAAAATACATGAATCGATTTGAATTGAAACTTCTTCTTCAGGATTTGAGGAATCTAGATAAGCTAATAAGTTCGAGTAAGTTTTAAGGGCTTCAGAACATGAATCGATAGTTTGGGTTTCGTTAAAGAATTTTATCTGTGTTTTCAGCCTTGTTTTTGCAGAAATTATAACCGGATTTGATGAATCGAATTCTGGCTTGCTTATTTCTTCTGAAATAGTGGAAAGTTTTTGTTCGCATGTTTGATTAGCAGAAATTAATAATTCATCAAAATAATTTAATTCCTCAAGAATATTTTTTGATTCTTTTGAAAGTTCTTTGAGAATTCTTGTTTTTTGCCCAAGAGAAATTTTTTCCAAAAACTCCGCTTCATCCAGAGAACGCACAGATGACTTTATTTTTTCTATTTTTTTATTAAAATTTGAGGAAAAGTTTTCAAAATCACTTAAGGAAAAACTGGTTGTTGACAGCCCTAAAGTAAGTGCTGAATCCTGGGAAAAAAGTATTTCAGGAAAAAAGTAATCACCATAATTTTGAGAAATTAAAAGCACTTTTTCTGATGCAAGATTCAGGTTTTCATTAATCTTTATTCTTTCCAGAGAATTCTTTTCCTGAAGCGAAATCCTGTGTTCAGAATTATCAGCAAACATGCCAAAAAAAGAACTTGCAGCTGAATTCTCTGCACCTATAAGGTTATTGAGTGCTGAAAAAAGTTCAAATGACGGCAGGTTTTTCAGGGATTCTACTGACCCGCTTAGTGCAAAAAAATTGCTTAAAAAATCTGATAAACCAGTAAAAATCGGGGCAATAAAAGTAATTGGAAAATCCTGTTTTTTTGCTTCACTCAAAATTACCTTGTCATTTTCAGCAAGGATTCCGAACAATGTTGTTTCACTTACATTGTTTTGCAATTCCAAAGTTTCTGCTAAAACATTAAACTTTTCAGCTTCAAACAAAAACCTGGAAGCGTAAGTATTATTGTGAATGTTTTTTTCAGAAAAATCAATTACATTTTGATTCAGGATTACATAATCATCAAACAGGAATTCCTCTCTCACAATATTAATGTCTTCTAATTCAAGATTATTAATTTCAAAGCTAATTGCCTTGGCTGCTTCTTTATTGAAAGAATCGATTTCCTCAGCAACAACCACAATATTAGAATTTAATTCATTAACCTGCTGCGGAACTAATGAAAGTTTCTTAGCTGAATAACATTGGTTGTGGATTATTTTCAGGTTTGCTTTGGCCTTGTTAAGGAACAGCCATGATCTCGCCAAATGGTTTTTTGCATTGAAAATACTCTCCTGAACCTTAGAACTGAAGGTACTTTCATTGAAATTGAATTTTGATTCAACTTCCTCAAAACATTTTTCCTGAGTAGAACAATCAGGAACTGAAGTAAAAGAATAAGAGGTTAGTTCTAAGCAGGCTAAACGATCCTCAATAGTAGCATTATCTAAACACCCGGAAAAGAGTAAAATAAAGCTAATTAATAGAATTACTTGGATTTGCATTATTTTAACAAGTACACAACATATTTTAATTATTTCGTTAATTGACGTAAATATTATTATATTATATTCTAATATATTTTTAGAAAAACTAACATTATTTTCCGGAGTTCTTTTGCGGAAAAGTTTATTACCAGCAAAACCGTTTTACTTTTCATGAAACCATTAGACATGATTGATGATCTTGTGTCAAGGCATAAAGTGAAAAGGGTTGAACAGGAACGTGTTGATATTATCGCTGAATCCAGGAGACTTGAACAGGAATACCTGAACGACGATGTTACTCATGCTGAATATGAACAGAAAAAGGCGCACATTCAGGACAAATTGATTATGCTGGATATGGAGAAACTATTTTACGAAGTTGATGATAAGCTGAATGATTTTTTAGAGAAACAAAAAATAGCCCTGAAACTTAATATTAAAAGAGAAATAAAACTGGAAAGTTTACTCGATGAAAAAAACTTGGCGGAAGAAGATGTACTCTTGGCGAGAGAAATGTTCCATAAAGACAAGTTTGATTCTGAATCATTCAAAAAACTTTTGAAAGAAAAACAAACTGAAATAATGGAAATCGAAAATGAAATAGTTACTATTTACAAAAATCAGGCTGAAGATAAAGCAAAAGAAATGGAAATAATGCTTAACACACAAATCGAACTGAAAAAGCACATGGCTGAAGAAATGGCAGGAGATATTTCTCTTCAGGTTCCTGATTCAGGAGATTCACAATTACCAGTTTTTAATAAAAACTCTGCAGCGAACTATAAAAAAGCAAGTAAACGTGACCCAGCAAGTAAACATGAACATGTAGGCAGGAAAGAAAAAATTGAGGTTCCAAAACACCATAACATTGAAATTAATGAGCCAAGAAGGCTAAGAAGAAAACGCGGGCATGTAGTGTGATTTCTGATTATGAACAAACAGCGGGACTAATGTCATTTTCTAACAAGCAGTTGTAAAGCTGGTCCACTCTTGAGTCAAGGCGGTCATTCAAGGCAGT
>JBDRLP010000029.1:0-21029 GCA_043812975.1 Candidatus Iainarchaeum sp.
ATAATTTAGATAAAATGCCTAAAAAAAAGAAAGGTGGTGGTGCGGTGCGTTTATCCGTATCTGTTACAACAGAAGAACAAGAATTTCTTGAAAGTAACCAATACAGCCCTTCAAAGCTGTTAAAGTGGGCATTAGAGAAAAAAGGATTTAAAAAACCTGAAAAAGGCAATAAGTAGTTAAAATTGTTGTTTCATGATGTGTAAAGAGAGTGGCTCATTTCCATGTGCGGATTACCTTCCTCGGAGGGTTCCTGCAAGGATTTGAGCCCTTTTTCCCTATTTTTCCCTTTACAATACTAATATTCTCAATACCTTTATTTAAACCTTCCTATAATTCGCATCAATTATCAATATTATTAACATCAATAACAGGTTCAGAAGTTGATTTCTAAGAAAACTAAAAAACGATACTATTTAAAAGTTTAAATGATGCTAATTATTACATGTCTAAAAAAGAAAATTATCTAAAAGTAGATATTCCAAGAGATGGATTTTATACTACTAAATTCTTTGACTTCTTAAATAGCATTCAAAATAGAGGCGGGAAGGCTACAAAAGCAGAATTATTAAAAGACTTGAAACTAGAAAATACAAGTGGTTCTACTATCAATACTTTAATTGTCAGTTGTAGAAGATATGGCTTATTAGTTCCTGCAAGAAGTAAACATATACAATTATCTAAATTAGGAAAATCTTATTTTAAAGAAAGCAAAGAGGGTAAAAAAGCCGTTCTTATTGAAGCTTTTCTAAATGTGCCAAAGTTTAGAGCATTCTTTGAAAATAATGATTTTATTGAATTACCTAAATTTAGTCTAATGAAAGATATTGTTAAAAGAGAGGGATTGCCCGATAAATATATAGCAATTGCCACTACACTCATTAGAGGTAATATAGACTATTTAAATTCAAGTTTTAAAGAAATCAAAAACTTTAATGAAGTTGAAAAAAATACATCAAATCAACCAATAGAAGAAAGAGAAACTAAGAATGAAATGAAAGAAGGTAACTCAACCAAAGCATACTACAAAAAAGGATTTGAATTAGGAATACTTGTTGGTTCACTTTTTTTGAAAAATACCTTAAAAATAGACGATTTACAAGATTTAAAAGATAAAGTTGAAGAGTTACCTAATTTATCTACTGAAATAAATAGGGCAATTGACCAAAATGCTAAAGGACTACTTGATGAGGATAAACTCTTGAATTATGCAAAAATTTACTTTAAAGAAGCTTTAGAGAAAGATTTAGATATTCCTATTAAGTTATGACTTTAAGTGCAACTTTCAGACTAAAAGTGCAAAAGGCACTAAAGGTGCAAAGCCTTGAAGTGTACTAGTTTTTTATAAAAGGAATATAATAGTAGTACATGATTGTATTTCCAATGAGCAATTCCCCTGAATTAGGGAAAAGCATTGCCAAAAAAGCAGGAGTAAAGCTTGGAAAACTCAAATCAGAACTGTTTCCTGATGGAGAATTTCATATGCAGTACCTTAATGAGGTAAGAGACAGGGAAGTAGTACTGGTTCAGAGCCTTCATCCTAATCCGAATGATACTTTGATGGAACTTTACTTTGCAGGAAAAACAGCAAAAGAATTAGGAGCAAAAAAAGTAACAGGAGTTATTCCTTACTTAGCTTACATGAGACAGGATAAGAGATTTCATAATGGAGAAGTTGTTTCTAATCATCTAATGGCACACTTACTCAATATTAGTTTGGATAAAATCATTACAGTTGACCCGCATTTACACCGAGTTCATGATTTGACAGAATTATTCCACATTGAAAGAAGAAAAATTACAGCTAATGAGGCTATTGCTGATTATATTTCGGAAAAATTCTCAAAACAAAACACAGTAATTATTGGACCGGATATTGAAAGCTATCAATGGGCATCTCGCATCGCTGAAAAAATAAAATTTCCTGTAAGTATTTTCCTGAAAGAAAGGTTTTCCTCCAGAAAAGTTAAAGTAAAAGTAATGAAAGAACTTGATTGGAAAGAAAAAAATATTGTAATTGTTGATGATATTATAAGTTCAGGCCACACAATGATTGAAGCAATAAAATCAATGCGCAAAAAAGGAGCAAAAACAGTTCACTGTATCTGCGTTCATGCAGTGATGGCTGAAAATGCATTTGAAAAAATGAAAAAAGCCGGAGCAAAAAGCATTATTTCATGCAACACTATTCCTCATAAAAGCAACAAAATAGATTTGGCAAAAACAATTGTAGAATACTTGTAAATTATTTTTCTAAAAAGAGGTTAACACCAGCAGTCTGGTTTTTTCCTTTCTCGTCTTTAACAGAAACCTCAAAACCACTAACACTAAAACCTTTTAGTTTTCTGGAACGAACCATTTGCTTCAACTGCTTTACTTCCTTTTCCTGCAGTTCAGCAATTCCTTTTCCTCCGGAATAAAGATCCATTGTTCTGAAAGAAAGAAAAGCCTTTCCGCCTTCAGCTAATGAGTTTTGAATTTTTTCAACAATTTTTTCAGGCTCGCCTATTTCGTGCAAAGTTCTGAATGAAAAAACAAAATCAATTTCCTTAGGAAACTCGGATTCAATTGCGTCTCCCAACACAGATTCATCAGGGTGTTTTTCAGGCGCCAATAAATCAAGACCTATAGTATGTACTTGTTCACCAAATTTTTCTTTCAAATCAGCAAGAAAACCGCCATTACCGCAACCAAGATCCATTATTCTTACAAAAACCTTATCCTCTAGCTTTTTTTCTATAAGATCTTCAATCTTTTCCTTAAAACCCATGTTCTGAAAGAAAGAATTATACTGTTCCAGAGAGTTCTCCACTTCAGTAACTCCAAGAGTGTACTTCTCAACATACTTCTTTACTACTTCTTTTCGCATGAAAAAAAAGGGTTTCATAAGGTTTAAATACTATGGGGGAAGCTATTATTAGAATAGGAAATACGTTTTTCTTTGAGTCCTCATTTTCATTTTTTCACTGTTTTTGCACATCAAACTAAAGGTTTTTATTGGTTACATTCTATTATTCTGAAGGGTAATTTGAGCAAAACAAAACCTGAACAATTTTTAACAGACATAATCTCTATTTCCGATTTTTCAAAAAAAGACATTGAAACTGTGCTTAAGAAAGCAGCAGAACTTGAAAAAATGCCCAGAGAAAAAAAGCAAAAAATACTTAACGGAAAAGTAGTTGCTTCACTATTTTTTGAACCTTCAACACGAACAAGATTAAGCTTTGAAACAGCAATCCAGAACCTCGGAGGAAAAGTAATCGGATTTGCTGATGCAGGAGTTTCAAGCTACAAAAAAGGAGAAACCTTAAGCGATACAATTCAGATTCTTGATAAGTACGCTGACATGATTGTAATGAGACATTTTATTGAAGGCGCAGCAAAAAGAGCAGCAGAAATAACAAACAAACCAGTAATTAATGCAGGAGACGGAGCTAACCAGCATCCAACCCAAACACTTCTTGATCTTTACACAATAAAAAAAGAATTTGGAAAAATTAATGATTTAACAATAACAATGGCTGGAGATTTAAAATACGGCAGAACAGTACACTCTCTAATGTATGCACTTGCAAAGTTTGACAATATAAAAGTTTACTTAGTAGCACCGGAAGCATTGAAGATGCCACGACACATAATAGAAGATACTCAGGATAGATTGAAAATTGTTGAAACAACAAACCTGGAAAAATATTTACCAAAAACAGATGTACTTTATTCAACCAGAATCCAAAAAGAAAGATTTCCGGATGTAGTTGAATATGAAAAAGTCAAGAATGCTTACATTATAACCACAAAAGTTGTTGCAAAAGGAAAAAAAGGAATGCGACTAATGCATCCGCTTCCAAGGATTAATGAAATCACAACAGCAGTTGACAAAACCGATGCTGCAATTTATTTCGAACAGGCAGCAAACGGAGTCCCTGTAAGAGAAGCACTCCTAACACTACTTAATGGGGTGAAGAAATGACCAAGGAAATTAGAATACAACCAATCAAGAACGGGACAGTAATAGATCATCTGAATCCCGGAAGTGTTTACAAAATCCTGCAGGTACTGGATCTTAGCGAGTTTGCTTTAACCGCAGCAATGAATGTTGAAAGCAGAAAACTTGGTAAAAAAGATATTTTGTTTATTGAAGGAAAAGAACTTAATGATAAAGAATTGAACAAAATAGCACTTATTGGAAAAGGCGCTTCTGTAAACATCATAAAAGGATCAGAAATAAAGAAAAAATTTCAGCTCGGATACCCGAAAAAAGTAGAAGCAATCATCAAATGTATAAACCCAAAATGTGTAACCAATTCAGAAACCTTATCAACAAAATTCACAATTAAAACAGAACCATTAGAAGCAACTTGTTATTACTGCGAAACAAGAATGAACGAAAACGAAATAGTTGAATCAATAAAAAAGTGATTCGCATGCTTAAAACAAAATTCTGCAACCTAAACCTAAACAACCCAACCAGACTTGCATCCGGAATAATGGGAGTAAACGCAGGACAGCTTATAAGAGTGGCAAAAGAAGGAGCAGGAGCTGTTACAACGAAAAGTATCGGCCCAAAAGAACGCAAGGGTCATAAGAATCCTGCAGTAATTGAATGGGAACATGGTTTACTGAACGCAGTTGGTTTGCCAACTCCAGGCTATAAAAATACTGAAGAAGAATTTGAAGAATTAAAAGCACTGAAGAAAAGTGGTGTTCCTCTTATTGCAAGCATTTATGGAAGTAAAGTAAGTGAATTTCTGGAAGTAGCAGAATATGTTGCTTCAAAAAAACCAGAAGCAATTGAATTAGATATTTCATGCCCAAACACAGAATGGGGCGGAACACAGTTTGCATGTGACCCTGAAATAAGTCACAAAATAATTTCAAGTGTCAAAAATGTCGTGGGGAAAATTCCTGTAATTGCAAAACTAACTCCAGCAGCAACAAGTCCTATAGCAGTAGGAGTTGCTTGTGAAGAAGCAGGAGCTGATGCAATCTGCGCAGCAAACACAATGCCAGGAATGATAATTAACATTGATGCTAGAAAACCAATTTTAGCTTTCAAGAAAGGTGGAATGTCAGGACCTGCATTAAAACCAATTAATTTGAAAATTGTTTACGAACTTTACGGAAAAGTAAAAGTTCCAATAATAGGAGAAGGTGGAATCACTAATGGAAGAGACGCTCTTGAATATGTGATGGCTGGTGCTACATTATGCGGAATTGGAAGTGCTGTTTACAAACATGGTTCGGGAGTTTTCAAAAAAACAACTGGCGAAATAGAAAAGTGGCTGAAGGAAAATAGTTATTCAAAATTAAGTCAAGTAAGAGGAATTGCTCATGAATAAAAAAGAATGCAAAGGAAACTGTAGCTGTGATGAGTGGCCTTCAGAAACCAAAACAAGAATGGTTGAAATAGAAAAAGTTCGCGAAGAATTCCCAGGAAATAAAACTTTTTTTATGAAAGAAGAACTTGAATTTGAACCTGGGCAGTTTGCAATGATTTGGCTTCCAGGAGAAGATGAAAAACCAATTGCATTAATACCTAACGGAAAAAAATACGCACTTAATATTGAAGGAAAAGGCGGAGCAACAAAAAAGATTCTAAAATTCAAGAAAGGTCAGAAATTAGGGGTAAGAGGACCTTATGGAAAAGCATTTTCTTTGAAAGGAATCAAAAAAGCTTGTATTATTGCAGGCGGAGTTGGTATTGATTCAATAATCCTGCTTGCACAAAAACTTAAAGAGCAAAAAGCAAAAGTAAAAATTATTCTTGGAGGAAGGAATAAAGAAAGAATTATTTTTGAAAAGGAACTCAAAATAACCGGAGAAGTATACATAACAACTGATGATGGTTCTTATGGGGAAAAAGGATTTAATGTACAGGTTCTTGAAAGACTCCTGAAAAAGGAAAAATTTGATCTTATTTATGCTTGTGGGCCTGAAATAATGACAATAAACGCATTAAAAGTGGCTCAGAAGTATAATATGAAGTTTGAAGGATCATTAGAAAGGTACATGAAATGCGGGATAGGCATATGTGGCCAGTGCGTGGTAGATGACAAACTTGTTTGTAAAGATGGCCCTGTATTTTCGGGAAATGAATTAAGCAAAATGAAAGAATTTGGAAAAACAGCTTATTTGAAAAGCGGCAAGAAAGTTTCGCTTAAAGATTACTATGCGTGGAGAGACGAATGAACCTCGCACTAATAAATGGAAAAGTTTTCATTAAAGGAAAGCTGGTGAAAACAAATATTCTGCTTCAAAATGGAAAAATCAAAAAAATTACTTCTTCAAAAATAAAAGCAGAAAAAGAAATTGATTGTAAAGGAAAAATAATTCTTCCAGGAGCAATAGATGTACACGTACATTTCAGGAGCCCTGGATTTGAGTATAAAGAAGATTTTTTCAGCGGATCATTAGCAGCACTTCATGGAGGCATCACAACAATAATGGATATGCCAAACACACAACCTGTTACCTCAACAGTAAAAGCACTTGAAGCAAAAAGAAAATTTGCTGGAAAAAACTGCCTTACAAATTTTGAAATTTACATAGCTGCACTAAATAATAATCTTGGCGAAATTTCTAAAGCAAAAAATATTCGCGCAGTAAAACTTTATTACGGTTCTACAACAGGAAATATTTTAATGAATAAAGAAACAGCAATTAAAAAATTGTTCAAAATTGCAAAGAAAAAAGGATTCGTGGTTGTAATTCATGCAGAAGATGAAGGAACAATAAAACAAAATGAAGAAAAATTCAAAAAAAGCAATAATCCAGGAGTTCATGCAAAAATAAGAAGTGAAAAAGCCGAAGTAAAAGCGATTTCGGAAATACTTTCAATTCAAAAAAAGATTGGAAACAAAATCCACATAGCGCATATTTCCTCAGAAAAAGGACTTGCTCTTATTAAGAAAGCAAAGAAAAGAAAATTCGGAAAGCAAATTACCTGTGAAGTAACACCGCATCATTTATTTTTAGATTCTTCAGATTACAAAAAACTTGGAAACCTGATAAAATGCAATCCTTCAATTAAAGAATCAAAACATAGGAAAGCACTCTTTAATGGTTTGAAAAATGGAACAATAGATATTGTTGCAACAGACCATGCTCCGCATTCTTTTAAGGAAAAAAAACAAGGTTATTGGAAAGTACCTTCCGGAATTCCGGGGGAAGAAACAATGCTTCCCCTTTTGCTTGACACAGTGAACAAAAAACAAATTTCTTTGAAAAGAGTTGTTGAAGTTATTTCTGAAAAACCAGCACAAGTTTTTGACTGGAAAAAAAAAGGATTCATTAAAACAGGATTTGATGCGGATCTCGTGATTATGGACATGAATGGAAAATACAGGGTTGAGAACAAGAAATTGTTCACAAAAGCAAGGTATTCGCCCTGGAACAAGAAAACATTAAAAGGACACATTGAAAATACTATAATAGGAGGACAGGTTTTTGGGTGAAGAAAAAATAATGCTTAATGAACCAGAAATCGCAGAAATTATAAGGATTGAAAATTCTAGAAAGACAATGGAAGCAAGCGTGCTTATAGCAAGAAAAGCGAAAGCAATAGCTGATCAAAGAGGGTGCAACAAAAAAGCAGTCATACTAGCGATTGTTAGACAAGCAGGGTTAACCCCAGTATTGAATGAAATTTTGCTGAATCCAAAAGGAAAAGGTCCCCACGGACGAGCACAAAGAGAAAAAAAACATAAAGAACTATTTGGTAGACCAAGTAAAAGAAGGTACTGAAATGACCAACGAAGAATTAGCATTAAAACTCCATGAAATAGGAGCAATAAAATTTGGATTATTTACGCTTAAGTCAGGGTTGAAAAGCCCTATTTACATAGACCTCAGGGTTTTGATTTCTTATCCAGAAGCTTTGAAAATGGTTGGAAAAGCTCTTGGAGAAAAAGCAGAAGGCCTGGATTTTGATTTAATTGCAGGAATTCCTTTTGCAGCAATTGCAATAGCAACAGCAGTCTCACTTGAAAAGAACTGGAGAATGGTTTTCCCAAGAAAAGAACAGAAGGAATACGGAACAAAAGCAAAAGTAGAGGGAAAATATTCTAAAGGAGAAACATGCTTAGTAATAGATGATTTGATTACTGATGGCGGAAGCAAGTTTGAAGCAATAGCACCTCTTGAAAAAGAAGGTTTGAAAATCAAAGATGTTATTGTTCTTGTTGACAGGGAACAAGGAGGCAAAAAAACTCTTTTGAATGAAGGTTATCATTTGTATTCAGTTTTCAAAATAACAGAATTACTGGAAATACTGCACAAACACAAAAAAATTGATGAACTTATTTATGAAAGTACAAAAAAATATTTTGAAGACCCAAAAAAATGGCACGGTGATTCTGAATGAGTACAATAAAAATAGACAAAAGTATTGTGCCAGCATGTGATTTTGATTCACTGGAAGAATTTGAAAATCTTGTAAAAGAAACTGCAGGAGTTGAAGGAATCGGAGCCTACAAAGTAGGTTTTGAACTCGGGTTAAAATATGGTTTGCCAAAAGTTGTTGAGGTTGCAAGGCAGCATACTGATAAACCAATTATCTACGACCATCAAAAAGCAGCAACTGATGTTCCGTTTACAGGAGAAAAGTTTGCAAAAGTTTGTAAGGAAGCAGGAATCAACACAGTAATTCTTTTTCCACAGGCGGGTCCCGAAACAGAAATTGCGTGGATAAAGGCCTGCCAAAAAGAAGGTTTGGGAGTTATTATCGGAGGAGAAATGACTCACCCTGGTTATTTAGAAAAGGAAGGGGGATTCCTAAGAGATGATGCTCCATTGAAAATGTATGAAATTGCAATAGAACACGGAGTAACTGAATTTGTGGTTCCCGGAAATAAACCGGAAAAAATCAAGAAATATAAGGAATTTTTTGATTCAAAAGGAATTGATGCAGTACTTTATTCCCCAGGTCTTGTTGCGCAGGGAGGAAGCATTTCTGCTTCCGGAAAAGCCGCAGGTTCAAAATGGCATGCAATTGTAGGAAGAGGTATCTACAAAGCTGACGATAAAAAGAAAGCAGCAGAAGAACTTTCAAGCCAGTTGAAGTGAACTGAGCAAAGAAACAAAGTTTAAAAACCCCAAGAGCTTATTCTTTAGAATGAGTCCGGAAAGTAGCTATTCCCAGAATTTAAGAATCAGAACTATTGATATACTGTCAGGAAAACTGATTGTGGTTCTGAACGAAATTGATGCTAAAGAACTCGGAGTAATGCCACTCGAAAGAGTAGAACTCACAAACCTAAGAAATAAAAAAACCGTAAACGCAGTCGTTGATGTTACTGACACAATGATTGAAGAAAACGAAATAGGAATATTCAAGGATGTTCATAAAATTCTTGGAACTAAAAACGGAAGTATTGTACGAGTACGACCAAGCGGAAAACCAAAAAGTATTGAATTTATCAAGAAAAAAATGGATGGATATAAACTAAACCAGGATCAGTTAAAACAGATAGTGAATGATATTGCATCTAACAAGCTGAGTGAAATAGAAGCAACAGCGTTTATATCCGCAGTATACATGAAAGGTTTTGATTTAGAAGAAACCGTGTTCATGACACAAGCACTTATTGAAAACGGAAAAACACTTGAGATTCCGAATGCTACAGTTGTTGATAAACATTCAATCGGGGGAACCAACGGAAGAGCAACAATGATAATAGTCCCTATTATTGCAGCCGCTGGTTTTGCAATACCAAAAACAAGTTCAAGATCAATAACATCAGCATCAGGAACAGCAGATGCAATGGAAGTTCTTGCAAATGTTTCGCTTTCATTAAACAAGATAAAAGAGGTTGTTGAAAAAACAGGAGGCTGTATCACATGGGGAGGCGCAGTTGAATTAGCTCCGGCAGATGATAAAATAATAAAAATAGAGTACCCGCTTTCACTAGACCCTGAAGGCCAAGTCATTGCCAGCGTAATGGCAAAAAAAGCAAGTGTAGGGGCAAAGTATGTTGTAATAGATCTTCCTGTAGGACCTTTTGTAAAAGTTCAGTCAAGAGACAAAGCAGAAGAAATGGCTTTGAAGTTTATAGAAGTAGGGAAAAAGTTTGGAATAAAAGTAGAAGTTGTTCTTACTAACGGCTCAGAACCAAGCGGAAAGGCTTTCGGACCGGCATTGGAAGCAAAGTATGCTTTAGAAATACTTGAAGGAAAATTTTTTGATAATTTAGCCCAAAAATCAGTTGAGTTAGCAGGAGCATTGCTTGAATTAACCGGACAGGTTTCAAAAGGAAAAGGCTTTGAAAAAGCACTTAATATTTTAGAATCAGGAGAAGCACTTGCAAAAATGAAAAAAATAATAATAGCTCAAGGAGGAAAAATAGTTTCTTCTGGACAAATTAGCGAAGCCAAATTCAAAAAAGCATTTGTTTCAAGGCATTCAGGAGAAATAAGTTCAATTAACGTTGGTTTACTGAATAAAGTTGCAAGACTAGCAGGAGCTCCTTCTCACAAAAAAGCAGGTTTAATGCTTAATGTTGAACAAGGAAACAAAATAAGCAAGAACCAAGTACTGTTTGAAATTTATGCAGAAAACAAAAGAAAATTGGAAGTAGCTTACGATTTTGCAAAACGAAACCAGATTGTTTCATTGAAAAGAATTATTCTTGAGAAATTTTCTTAAAAACATTAACAAAGTCTTCTGTTTCCAAAAGATTAGTTTTAATATCTTCTAATTCGAAATCAACACAAACTTGCATCGGATCAATTTTCTTAAAATCTGATTTCATTGATTTTGCACAATTTTTGAGAGAATTTGAAAAGTTTTTGTTCTTGTAACGAAAAACATTCTTTAGGAAAATAATATATTTTGGGAAATTTTTTAGCATAGTATTTTTGTTTTTTCTTTTTAGCTTTAACAAAGAAGAATAAGTTTCTGGTTTTGGAAAAAAAGCTTTTGGAGAAACATTCTGAATAATAATTTCTGGTTCAAAAAGCTGATCAGTTAGTACTGAGAGAAAAGAATATTCCTTAAAGCCCGGTTCTGCAACAAGCTTCTCAACAAACTCTCTTTGAAAAACCAATAAGGCTGATTCAAAATCCTCCTTAAACAACCTAACCATAATATCTCCAGAAATATTGTATGGAGGCAAAGCAACTATTTTGTTGAATTTTGGCAATTTAACAGTAATTATGTTTCCCTCTACTAATTGGAAATTTTTTTCAGAAGAAAACCTGGATTTCAGGATTTCTATCATTTTTTCATCTAACTCAACACCAATAACTTTGCAGTGTTTAAGTAATTCCTTAGTAAGAGAGCCGGAACCGGAACCTATTTCCAGAACAACATCTGTTTTTTTGAGTTTGGCTTCAGAAACCATTTTTTCAACCAGATTTTCATCAATAATAAAATTCTGAGAAAACTTCTGGTTTGGCCTGAACCTATAGTCAACCATAAACTGGTTTAAATCTGACATTAAAGACATAACTAAAAAATTGAGATTTATTCAAAATCTTCTTCTTGGCCTGAACTCTCTATCTCTTGAAGGCGGCCTTACGAATAAATAATACTTAACATCCATGCCTTCAAGTTCTTCCACAATTCTTTTTACCAAAGCATGTTTTGGATTAGGAACAGAATGAACCCTTTTTTTAATATCATCAAATGAAGTAAAGGCTCCTTTTTCTCTTTGCTCAATAATCTGAAGCATGTGCTTTTTACCCATTCCAGGTAAAAGTTCAATCTGATGCCTTTTCAAAGTAATGCTTTTTGAATTATTGAAAAAGTCAACATATTTCTTTTCAGAATCACTGGCTATTTTTTCAATAGCATTCTCTAAATCAGCCAAAGAAGTATTTGTTAAGTCCTTATAAGAAATTCTTTTCTTGATAAAATCAATCTTAGGCCTTTCATCCTTACCAACATAAACCTCTTCAAGAGATTTTAAACTAACATTTTCCTTAGGAACAACTTCCAAAAGAGTAAAGTATTCAGTTCCTATAAGCTGTGCTATAGGTTCTGTTTTGTAATCAGAACTCCTGCCCCTTGCAAGATAATCTAAAACTAGTGCTTTTTCTTCAACCTTCATAGTAACACCTGAAAATTAGTTGATTTTATTTTTTCGCGTGCTTTGAAGTTAACTCAACAACCTGTTTGAGTTTTTCATCGTCAAGGTTAGGGTTTGTCCTGTAAGCTATTAGTTTAGCTGTATCCAAATCAGTTGGAAGAATATCTACTGCTTTAGTAATAAAATCGTCGTCCAAACCTTCAATTGCCTTTAAGTCCTTCAAAAGTTTTTCACCTTTAGAAGTACTTACTTTAGCAAATTTTTTAGAATAATCAAACGCAGCCTGCTGTTCATAACTAAGCTCTCCATCCTTATTTCTTTCAGATAAAATCTGCTTTAACTCGAATAAGGGAATATTTTCCTGAGAAACTATCTTTTTTCCAATCATGCCGCCACCTTTTCCTTTTCAACAATTTTTTCCTCTTGCTTTTCAACAGTTTGAGAAACATCCAAATGAGCAGGGCCAACAACTAATTTTACACCCTGTCTTTTTAATTCAATCAAATAAGCACGCCCCTGCTTGCCAACAACTTCACCAGTAAAACCGTGGAATTTCTTATCAGGAATTCCCGAGTGTACTGAAGACTCTATTCTGATATCCGCCTTAGAGCCAATAGGTATTTGCTGAAGTAACTTATTCACAGTTATCTTCCTTTTGCTCTTGAACTTATCTCTTGTTTTTGCTCTTTTTCCTTTTGCTTTTCTGTTTGGCATTTATATCACTATCAAAAACTTCGAATATAATAATCTGCAATAATAAGGTTTAAATAGGTGAGTTTTCAAGCTCAATTTACTTTAATTTTGCTAATTTTTCCAAAAAAACATTCCACGTACATGAATTTAACTATTCGCCAAAATTTCTTTTTTCAGGTAATCAAAATCTTTTACTGCTAAAACGGTTCCCTGGCCATTATCCGGATCTATAAAAAAAACATGCCAATCATCCAATTCACTAAATGCCTTAAAAGGCCCACTTTGTGTTCTACGACACGAGTCATGAGATATAAGAATTCCTTTTAATGCAATTTTTGGCAACACAATTTTCAGTTCATTTTTAACATTTTCATATGAGTGATCACTATCATGAAAAAACAAGTCAAAATTCTTAGGAGTAATTGTTGAAAGCAAAGAAAGCGGCTCTTGGCTCGCATGAAATTCTATATTATCATTCAATAGTTTTTTTGGTATCCCCCATCCCGCATTAGGATTTATGTCAGTTGTTATTACTTTACCAAAACCATTTTTTTTCATTGCCGATGAAAAATGAACTGCCGAATAACCTGCAAAAGTCCCTGTCTCAACAACAACCTTTGGCCTTGTTAGTTGGGTAAAAATATATAAAAATATGCCAACATCAGGCTGAACAGAAATCGCTCCACGAGCAAGTTTTTTAATTCCCATTACTTCCCATAACTTTCTATAAATTTTTCTTAAAATATTATCTTTAAGTTCGAAATTGTTTGCAGAAGAATACTTTTCTCCTAAAGTATGCCTGTATTCTTTGAGGAATTCGTTATATTTACTTTTTTTCAAACCTAATTCATTAACCAGAAATTTTTCAAAATTATCACAAAATACACGTTTCATAAAAAATTACTCTCAATTCATTAAACTATTTTTTTAATTATAAATGTGACTTATTTTAAATTGTTTTTAATTTAAATATCAATTGTTTTGAAAAATGCCTTTTTTTGATGACGCCTATCAAAAATTGTTTCTGCCAGTATTCTATTATTCACACTGCTTTTTTCCAATAATTTTTTGTTACCCACAATTTTTTTGAGGTTTTGTGAAAATTCACTCCAAGAATAATCTATTCCCCCTACATTATTTTTTGAAAAAAACTTATCCAATTCAGACCCTTTTGGGCCTTTTGCAAGTATATGAAGTCCAGCAGCACAATAATCAAATAACTTAACAGGAAGACTTGTTCTGAGATAATCAGGCCATGGAAGAATACCTATTTCACAAGCTGAAAGATACTTATATACTTTAGCATAAGGTATATTTTGCCTTAAAATTATTTTATTACCTAATCCACTTTTGTTTATTTCTTCTTTTAAAACATCAAATTCTTTTTTACCGTATTTAGTGGAATCAAAAGCAATCAGAAGAAGAAGCCTCGCTTTTTCTTGCACTATAGGATCTTTAAATGAATCAATTAATTCCCCAGTTTCTTCAGTTCCAATACTACCCGCATAAACAACTAGAGTTTCTGATTCTTTTACACCCAACTCTTTTCTCATACGCTCTCCTTCTTTCTTGTCACGTCGCATTACCTTAGTGTCAGTACCATTCATCACCATAACAAGTTTCTTCTTTTCAATCCCATAACTCTGAATTGCTTCAGCCATATCAGATTCAGTGAGAAACATTAGCCTATCCGAGAATAAATAAGTGAATCTTCTAAATAAAAGCAATAACTTGTTTTTGATTTTTAACAAAAAATTACCCAATCTCGGATTATAAACATCAGCATCTTCTTTTGCATCAAGAATAAATTTTGCCCCTGTGATTTTTGATGCAACAAGCGCCTTGAAAGCAATCATAAGAGGCGGGGAAACACCTATAACTAGATCTGGTTTTTCTTTCCACATAAATGAGAAAAAATCACGATCAGTAGTAAATCTCTTGTTTTTATTCAATTCCTGAACCATAGGTTTTTTTGGAGAAACTGTTTTTACAGAAAATCCCTTTTCTTCCAAAGAAGATTTGAAAAAATTTACTCTTAAAGTACATGCACCAGTTTCAGGTTCACAAAAAGGAGTTACAATTACTGCTTTTTTTTCAGTCATTTTTTATCTCCTGAAATTATTTCAGTTTTTTTAGAAATATCCAAAATGAGCCCACCAACAAATAATTTTACTTGAACTTATCTCTTGTTTTAGCTCTTTTTCCTTTTGCTTTTCTGTTTGGCATTTATATCGCTATCAAAATCATTGAATATAATAATCTGCAATAATAAGGTTTAAATAGATGGGTTTTAGGACTGCTTTTAACCTAATTTCACCAATTCTTCCAGAAAAATATCCCACGTGCTCTTATACTTCGAAGCATCTTTTCTTCTAAACCGTCCACTCGCTCTCGGATTTGCTTTTCTTGCTTCCAAAAACAAATCCAAAACATCAAACCTAAACCTACCGTGCGTTTCAGCTTCTCTTTTAAGAGCTACAGCAACCTTTTGAGGAACCTTCAAAAATCCAGCAACAGTTTTTACATTCTCTGTACGCATAAAAGAAGCATATTCATCAGGCAACTTATAAGAACGTTTTCCGCCAAGAGATACTCTTCCTTTAGGAAAAATTTCAGAAACACCAGTTACGAGACGATGCTCTATTTCAGCAGCAGTCAGCGGACCAGTAAGCCATTCACCAAAAAATCTTCTTCTGCCAGGATTTTTGACTTCATTGATTTTTCTTCTACGCATAAAAACAATTACTCTAAGATAGTATATCAAAGTTTCCTATTTTTTTATCTTCTTGGCAGGCTTCCTTTTTCCGCTCGTGTCATTGGTAATTTTCCACTTCGTTTTGTAAGGACAATCTTTTCAGGACGTAATGGTTTTGAGGGAAACCTGATGTTGATTTCTTTTTCCGCTTCTTTTATTACAAAATCAAAGAATTCAACTAAGTTTTCAAGTTCTTTTACACCGCGATTTTTGCCCCAAAAAGAAATAGTTTCCGAATACTCAATCATTCTTTGCACTTCTTTTATTTCAAGGTTCTTTTCAACAATAAAATTTTCTAACTTGCGTTTAGATGCAGTTTTAATGAATGAAAGAGTTTCAGCCCTAACCTCTTTTAATTTTCCAAGAGAACGAGCGCCCAAATAACCTCTAAGTTGTTTTTGCAATTCAAGTTGTTTAGGTGAAAGTCCTTCCATTCTTTGACTAGTCAGAATAATTTTTCCAGCACGCCCAACTGAATCATTTACTAACACTCTTTGCCAGCGCGGTGATTCAATTGCGCCAATCAAGGATAAACCAACTGCCCCCCCTATTGCAACTGTTTTCTTGTTAATTGCTTTTTTGAAAGCGGAAGCTGATTTTTTTATCCTATTAATTGTTTTACCCATGGAAAAACAATGGTTTTGAGGATATTAAATTGTATCTCCTTTATGATAAACACTCTAAACCAATCCAAAAAGATTAAATAACAAAAAAGCCTTATTTATTGGATGTCTTTTCACGCTATTGATTTGATTAGTCCTGCAATTGAAAAAACAAAGGCTTTTTTCACAGGCCCTGATTTGAGGACAAAATGGATAAAAATAGGAATTCTTGTTTTCATATTTACTATTCTCTCAGGAGGCGGAGGAGGTTCTGGTGGAAATTTTGGTTCTCCGGGAGACAGCACGGAATTCAACGAAGTTGGGCCTCAAATACAATCAGCAATAGATTCAATAACTCCTGAAACATGGTCATTGATTATAACTGTGGCAATTGTTGGATTCATACTTCTTTTCCTGCTTGGAATACTTCTGAACCAAATAAAAAATATCACTTTTTTTGCTATATTAGAAAGCCTGAAAACAAACAAAGTACTGATAGTTCCTTATTGGAAAAAATTCTGGGGAAAAGCAATCTCCCTGACAATCTTCAACACAATTATTGGCGTATTATCAATTCCATTAATATTTGGTCTTCTTTTTGTTGTTTTTGCAGGATTTGCATTGCTTTTCGGAATTGATATATCAGTATTCGGACCGCTTAAGTCACTTGTTACAATACCTGCATTGTTAATAATCGGATTAATAGTTTTTATCGGCATGATAGTATTTTCATTAATCGGATTTTTGCTAACCCAGTTTGCAATGTACTGGATGCACATAAGTGAAATGAAAGCTTTCGAAGCATTCAAGAAAAGTTATCATCTTGCAGTAAAAAATCTTATGGAAGTAGTTGTCCTAATAGTAATGAAAACAATATTAGGAATCGCAATCGGAATAATATCAATAATAGGAGTAATAATTATTCTGATTCCGTTTGCAATCATTGCAATAGTATTAGGAGTATTATTAGTGCCATTCATAATCGCTTCTCCAGCACTACTAATCCTCAGCATACTAATCCTTATAATCGGCTTACTAATTTTCGCACTAATAGCAACAATAATCCTAGCACCACTAACAATATTCGAATTCAACTACAACCTAATGTTTTTGGATAAATTATTAGGGAAATGAGAAATACAACTTCCAGAAATTAATATAAAGCCTAAAAACATTCCTTTTTTATGCGATTGCCAGGAAACAGAAGAATAGTCAGGTGGATGTTTGCGACTGGAGAGGGAGGGGCATCCCGGGGAAGATGGAAAGGAAAACCCAAAATACATACCCCAGAACCTGGGATAATAGTAATGTGCTTGTCTGGCGGCCATTCTCTAGAAAATGCTAAAATATTGAGGGAAACACTGCGATTAATGCGTGAACGCCTCTCAAAAAGAATGCCTGGAGGAATACCGCTTCTCTTTGGAGAGGAAGCAACAAAATTAGAGAAAATGGCTGAAAAACTATTCAGGAGCAGTGGGAAGTTGTTAGCAGAAAACATCACTGGCGGGAAATCACCAGAGAGAGGGGAAATTTCCGGAATACTGAGAAAGTTAATTTTCCATTATGCCCAGTATTTTGAGAGTTATGAATTAATGGAAATAAGGGAAGAACGATTGGACGCAAAACGCAGAAATCCGGATACAAAGAGCAACACCAGACAACAGAGAAAAGAATGGAATCCCTGAACACAGGACTTTATTATTATGCCATTACCAAAGAGACAGACAACAAGAGCTGCAGCTGCTAAAAAGCCAGCCGCTTCTAAGGGTGGAAGTCCAAAAAAGCATCACGCCTACCCCGGAATAGTAAGATTGCACATGAGGGAAACTCCTTTTTCAACAAACGAAACTTCAAGGAAAACACTGGAAATCGTGCATGAACTCCTCACAAAAAAAAGAATACTTGAAAGAATACCGTTGCGCTTTGGAGAGGAAGAAGAATTAGAAATGAAAACTGAAACAGTATTCAGGGAAGGCGGGGATTTATTCGCCAGAAACATTACAGGCCAAAGAAAAGCTGGACTGAAAAAACAAATTCATGTAATACTGCAAGATCTTATTCTTCATTATGGCCAATACCTTACCCCCAAGGAATTACATCAAATCAGTAGAACTCTCCTGGATTCAATAAATAGTAGAAAGGAAACAGTTGGAGGAGACCCTCCCAAAAACAAGCGAGGTACTTGGTAAGCCCCCCACCGAAATCCCATTTATAAAGCCCCCCTTTATAAACCTTTTTAAAGGGTTTATAAATAACCAGAAAGGTTTGAAGGGGGTCTTTCATGAAATACACTATTGTTAATATTGTTGCTTCGGCAAATTTGAATACAACTATTGATTTATACAACTTGGCTATTACAATTCCCAATATCGAATATGAGCCAGAACAGTTCCCAGGAGCAATCCTGAAACTAAAAGAACCAAAAGTATCAATGCTTCTTTTCAAGAACGGAAAAGTAATCTGCTCAGGAGCATCAAGCGAAATACAAATACCACAGGCAATTTACAAAGCCTCAAAAATGATACACGAAATACAAAAGAATGTAAAAATACAAAAGAACGCAGATTATACAGTTGTAAACCTAGTTACAACAGCTAATCTACACATGACACTTGATTTGTTCAAAACAGCAATGGAATCTGATAACGTTGAGTATGAACCTGAACAATTCCCAGGCGCTATTCTAAGAATTCATGATCCAAAGCTAACATTATTGCTGTTCAAGAACGGAAAACTGATTTGTGCAGGAGCAAAAAACGAAGAACTCTTAAAAAAAGGTTTGAGAAAAGCCTCAAAAATGATAAGAGAAATTAATGCTCCAACAAAACCAAAAAAAGCAGCAACTACGAAGTCCCCGCAAGGGAAAAAAGCAGATGCAAAGAAACCTGTGACAAAAGCTAAGAAGAAGTGAAAACTATAGCTTTTTAAAGGTTCCACGAGCAAAATATTATTGATTAGCGGTCATAGCGGCAGGGAAACACCTGTTCTCATTCCGAACACAGAAGTTAAGCCTGCTAGCGTATTGGTTTGCACTGTTCTTCGAACGGAGCATCCGAAGCGCTGCTAATCACTTTCTATTTATTCTTATTTTTTTATTTTTTATAATTTTAAATTCACTGTTTTTAGGGCAATATTTGGAAAATTTGGCTGAATAGTTAGTAATATATTATAATATTTAATATTATTAGCGATGAAGCCTGCTTGGCTGGGGCTGGGGGTAATAGCCTTATTATTAATCGGCTTTGTCTCAAGCCAAGATACAAACATTCAAAACAGTCCCGCACTTGCTGATGGGAATAGCCTAAACCTTATTGTCAACTTTAATACTGCTGATGCTAATTCAACAACGCCTGAGGAAGATACTAATTCAATAATTCCTGATGAGAATATATTTGCAGAAGAAACTGATTCAAATAATCTTAACCCAACATTAACATTTATTCAGCCATTAAACCTTGAGGTTATAAGCGGAGTAATAAAAATAATTGTCTCGCTGCAAAATTTTGGAATAATAACAGCAAACTGGTTTCACATAAATAACATTGACTTCAATACAATCATAACAAAAAACATTTTATCAGTGGACATCAACACCTTGGATTTCAATAACAACTTATACAAATTAGAAGCAAATGTTTGTGATGAAGAAAAATGTTATTCGGAAATTATTAGTGTGACAATAGAAAATGATTTGAATACACAACAGACAATAAAACAACAAGACCAAAACACAAGCATTGGTGTTACACCCCTTGATGAAAATTCAACTATAAGTGATACAAATAATTCAATTGACCAGAATGTTGCGGTTATTGATGCAAACAATTTTACAGAACCGGAAAACAAAGATACCAATGCTATTAGTCCTAACCAGAACAAGGAAACACACACCGCACAAAAAAACAATTCAAACAACCAGATTTCATTTGACAGGCACCTTGACTGTCACAGGTGTGGTCAACATAAAGCCCCGCCAAACACAGAGATAAATATGACTATCTCAGTGACAGACGCAAATGTTAACAACACTTTTTTTGTTGATTATTTTCCAGTTGAATGGGAAATAGTTGATGCCAACAACGGGTTGGTTGAATCATTTGATTCTGAATACAACAAAATCTCTTGGGAAATAATATCTCCAACAACAGAAATTGAAAAAAGTTATGTGGTAAAAAGCCCATCGCTTACAAGCCCACCGACAAAATACTCATTCTACACAGAATTAGGAGCAGAAACATCAGCACTATGGAATATAATAGTTGCTGACCCCGAAACGCTTTATCTTACATCTGGAGCAGGCGATGCATGTGGTGTTGGAAGCGATGAAGCATTAAGCGGAACTGCTGGTGCGAGCAATGCAACAAAACTGGTTGCCACAACAGGGGATTCCTGGACTTTTGTTGAATCAGCAAGGTCAATTGCTACCGGGACATGGGATGTTTACCTTGACTTAACACACGATAATTCTGGAGGCCAGGGTTCTGAGAGAGATACAAGAGTTTTGTTAAGGCACATGAACAGTTCTTGTGTTGAACAGGCAATTTTAATAGACGTAACTCAACAGCCGGGTAAAGGAGCCACTGCAGAATTCACTTTTGAGGCCACAAGTGTTGCACAAATAGACTACACAGCAGGGGACATTTTGCTTTTAGAAGTCTTTAACCCAAATGCTGCGGAAAACACAGTATATTACAACAATTCAACCTCTGCTTACGATTCAAGAATAGTTCACCCTGCAGAGATTATTCCTAACGTCGCACCTGATATTACAGGTTCAATAACCAATGATGGTTCGGTTTACCATGGCACTGCCATTACTTTTACCGGTGCTTGTACAGATGCAGGTGATAATTTCAGGTTAGTTGTATGCAGGAATGGTGCAACGTGTGATTCAACAACAAGCGGTGCAGATTTAATTTGTGCAGGTTCAAACGGAACTGATACAACTCCTAGTTG
>JBDRLP010000030.1:0-10648 GCA_043812975.1 Candidatus Iainarchaeum sp.
TTCTTTTTTTCCTCATTTCAAGCTTTTTTAGACCTTAAAAATAGATACTTTTAAATACTTCTAAAGCAGCTATATATAAAGTGGAAATTTTTTTCCACGTGAGCCTAATCCCAATTTCTCACAGAATAAATCTTAGCAGGACTTGGCCCTTCAAAAGAAGGGCTCGATTTCTTTTATTCTATTTATTTTCTAGCTTTGATTGCAATTCAGTCGCAATAATGCTTATGGTTAGAATTAAATAATCGGATATAGTTACTTTTATTATGGGATTAATTAGAAAGAAAAAACACAAGCCGAATAAAGCCGCTAGCAGAAGAATCCGAAGATTAGTTTCTGGTACACGCAGACTTGCGTTAAAACCAATAACTCTTCCGGTTAGGGCTATGGTAGGTACTTTGAGGGTTGTTCCAGGTGCTGTTAGAGGAACATATAAGTATGTTTTGAGACCGCCTGGCAGAGCTATTTCTTTTACTGGTAGAAAAATTCTTTGGCCGTCTGCACAATTTGCAGGCAAAGAAATTATATGGCCGGCTTCAAGCGAAGTTGTTAGAACTGTTTGGGGTGCTGGAAAAGGGGTTGTAGGTGCAGGTTTTGAAGCCGGAAAAGGTGTTGTTTCAACAATGTGGAAAACTCCTGCTGGAAGATGGGCTCTTGGGGGAGCGGCATTGTTTTTTGTTCCAGGAGTAGGGCAGTTGCTTTTCTCAAAACTTGGGGCTGGTTTAGCAGTTGGATTATTAACAAAGAAGGGCTGGGAAGTAGCCAATGTAAAATGGCAGATGAAAGATGCTGAAGCAACAGGCAGGCTTGGAAGATTATATTATGGTGTTAAAACAATTGGCGGTGACGAACTCACAGGAGAAGGAGGACAAAGATTCTTAGTTACTCTTGATCCAAAAACAGGAGAGGTAAGTCATTCTCCATTTGATTCACCAGAAGCAGAATCCGAACCACTTCCATTGCCAACTTGATATTAATCCCTGAAAACCCAGCGCAACCTTATTATATAACTTTTTTATTATATATAGTTAATATATCAGTTATTTGATAATTTGATATAATCAATATATATTGGTGCTTTTCATGTCACAGACCAGAACAATTGGTTTAGTAGTAATTGCAGTCATAATCCTTGCCGGAGCGTATTTTTTCTTAGGTTTTGATGGGTCTGATTTTGAAGAAGCAAGAGAAGAAATAAATGAAGTATGGGTTGCGGAAGGTATTAATATTGAAAAAATAGATTTTGATACTTCTGAACAACTTTCTCTAACTAATAATGAACTTGCAGAAATGAAAATCAAGATTAATAGGATTAAAAGTAAATACTCTTCTTCTGATGATTCTGAAGCAATAAGTGCTTTTGTAGAAGTGCACTTGAGTTCAGTGCAGATTATTGAAAATATTAATTTATTTGTAGAAGCAAGTTATGATTTTGATATTGATACAACAGATGGTGAATCGTTATGTGTAGTTTCCCTTTCTTCCTTTGATGATTTGACTTCTCTTGGAGATTCAACTGTTTCCAATATAAAAAACCATAATGAAAAAATAACTAGCTTTTCAAGAAATTATTCTAAGGATTATTCAATCAGTGTTTCAAATCTTTTTATTGAACAAGAATCTTTTGAAGTATCTTTAAAAAATTTAAAAAGCACTAGGAAAAACATTGAGGAGTTGTGTGAATGATAAAAAAAGTTTTTGTGCTGATTTTTATTCTTTTGATGCTGGCAAATTTTTCTTTTGCTGAAAGGCCTAATCAGGAAGTTTTGAAAAAAATAGATGTTTATAACAGGCCTGGACTTGCAAAGGACGACTTTATTTTTGTTTTTGAAATTCAGGCTTATATAGATGAGACTGAAACAGGCAATATTTATTTCCTTGATCTTGATGAGGAAAGAGATGAAGGAATATGGGCAAATGTAAAAGAAATTCTTGAGGATAATTCCGTTGAATCTCCTAGTGATTTGAGAGATCTTTCTTTTGAACAGCATAAAATTAATTTTGGAAAGTTGGATTTTGAAATTTTAGATAGGGAAAGTGACGGAGATCTTGATGTTCTTTATGAGTTTGACGGAGACAACATTGATTGCTTTAGCCTTTGGGGTTACGCTGCTTTTAACTTGTATACAACAAAATTCTCTTATTGTGATGATAAGGAAATTCCAGATAATAAAGGTCTGGCAATGGCAAAGCACACCAAAATGACAAGTTACACCGGTACTGAAACATTTACTGTTGTTTATGGTACTAAATCAAAAGTAGAAAAGCTTGAAGGAAAAGATTTATCTGAGATTACAACTATTCTTACCGGGCCTCAACTTGGTTTAAAAAAACTTGAAAAAAAACCAGATCCAGCTCCAGCTCCAGGATTGATAGAAAGGGGTACTGGAGCTGCTTCCGATGCCGGAGCTTTTGTTGTTGGTGCTGCTGGTGATATAAAAGATTCTGTAGTAAACCGTTATTATGATTGGAAATATGGTCCTACTAATTTTTCATGGGACAATCCTGATGAGAAAGATACTATTCTTCTTTCATGGGAACCAATTAGTAATGACGCGGTAAAAGGTTATGTGGTAAAGAGAGAGGATATTTCGAAAGCCCCTACAGAAATTAAGTATTATGGTGTTGAGTCAACCAAAAATCTTTACATCTTAAATTCCGGGGAATTTGAGCAGGATGTAATTTATGACTTTACTCTTTTTTCCTCTATTGTTAATCTTCCAGGAACAGGAGAACTTCCTGAAGCAGCAATTCGCAGTTTAGGTGAAGATCTTAAACAAGGAAAGCCCCAAGTAAGAGTTAAGGTTACTTCTGAGGAAACAGATGTTGTTCTTGAAAATTTGAAAATTAGGGTGATTGTTGAAGGAAACACCTATATTCCGGATGCTGCTACTAGAGAAATATATTTGCCGTATAAAGAGAATATTGCTGTCAGCTTTGAAAATCCAATGGATGGAGTTCCTTATACTATTTCTAAAGAAGATTGCAGGTCAGCTTCAGTTGGGCCTTCAAGTGCAAAAGTTCTTTTTGTTAACGAATTAACTTCAGATGGCCAGACTTTTTATGCATGTCAGGATAAAGCAAACTTAGTAAACCCTTCTAATGCAGGGCTTCAAATAGTTGGTGGAGGTGCAATTCCTGATGGAAAGATTTATTCTGCAACAGATCCTTCTCCTGAGTTTGCATCAGTTGCTTTAAAATTCAAGCCGCCGATAAGCCACAAACAGCCTTTGTTTGTGAATGAACAACTTCTTAAAGTTGAATTGGAAAACATTAATCCATTGAAAAATATTTTCTTTTCCTCAGGAAAAACCTGTGAAGTAATCAGACAGGAACTGGATGAAGCATCTATAAAAGCCATTGATGCGAAAAGAAGAGAAACTAGTGCTGATAGAAAAACAAGGTGGGAGAAGGCGCAGGAAACACTTTCAGCAGGGGTCTCTGTAGTTGGCAATTTCCTTGATTCTGGTTTGGATTGGTTCCATAGAGAAGCGGTTTTATTGGGTGAAGAAGCTGAAACCGCTACTGTTGGAGAAATACTAGGTTCGAGAGCTGGAAGATCAGGAGCTTTTGTTGTTATAAGTGGAGAGGCTTTTTGGGATAAGCTGAAGCAAGGGTATGATGCTGCTTTGGATAGTTATGAAGAGGCAAAAGTTGCTGCAAAGGAAAGTTATGCTAACTCGAAAGTTGAGATTCCTGACGATGCAATTCCTCTTCCTTTTGATATTTCGATTGAAAAAGTTTATACTCTTGCTCCAAAAGTTTTCAAAGATAGAACAATTTTTTACTTTGGAAAAGTTGACGGAACTCCAGTGAAAGCATTAGTTGAGGCTGATACAATTCCTACGATTCATGTTTGTCAGTTTGATGCAGGCTCAATAATTACTATTGAACAGCTTGCAATTTTAATAAATCAATCAACATTAGGTTCGGTTGAGACCGATTCTGGCTCTTCTGAACCTGGCTCTCCGAAACTTGATAGCCTCAAAATAAAAAAGGACGGTGCTTGGGAAGAATATTTAACCAGTCCGCCAAAAGACAGGTGGCTTAACACTTTCGATTACAATCCTAACGATGAAATTTCAGTGCAATTCAAATCAGGGGATGATTCAAGTGAGATTTATCAGTGGACTCTTGAATTATGGAAACAAAAACCCAGTTCAGTTGAGGAATGTGATGGTGATAAAGAATGTGTTAGGGTTCAGGTTGAATCTGGAGGCCTAATTGATTCTGCCGGCAAAAAAATAAAGCTCACTAATGCTGATGGTACTCAAATAACAGGGGATGCTCGTAGTACTCTTTTGGCAACTGCTTCTCCGCACAGCCAGCCAATTCAAAGTGCATTTGTTTTCAAGGGAGACGAACCTGCATGGTATAAGAACAAAAATACTAATCTTAAAGAAGCAATTGGGGATGCAAAAACTGTTTGGTTAAGGGTTGAGACCTGTCGTTTGCCTGGAGGAGAGGCTGAGTGTAAAAATAATTGGTTGGACTCAACAGCTTATGAAATTACTATAGGAGAACCTGAGGAAGAACCAGAACCAGTAATTACAGGATGTAAAACAGTTGCTGAGTGTAAAGCAATATTAGATTTAAAGTTGATTAAACAGGTGTTTGGAAAATAAGGAGGTTTTTGTATGGATAAGAGATTTAAAAATTTGGGAGTAATCATAGCAGTTATTGTTATTATTGCAGTGGTTTATGTTTTTGTTCTTCCCGCTTTAGACTCAGGAGTTTCTGGAGGAATGAATTTCAAGGAAGGTGTAACAAAATTAAATCAAATTGTTGAGTCAAAAGGTGTTACTATTGAAAGGTTTCAGGAGGGAAAACTTTTTTATTTGAATGATGATGGAACAGTCAAGGATAATTTTTCCGACCCGCAATTTTTGTCTCTAAAAAATTCTTTTGTTTCCTTCAAGGAAACTTTACCAGCACCAACTTCTTCAATCGATGCTAATGCTTTGAACCAGCTAACGGATCTTTACATTGAACAGATCGAATTAAACCAAAATAAAAAAAGTATTTTTGATGATTTTCTGGAAATTGATGCTAGCAAGGATTCTCCATGTTCTGTTGTTGTGGATTTGAGAGTTCTTAATGAAAAAAGAAAATCCTATGAGGCTGATTCGCATATCTTTTTTCTTGATACCTTGATTTTCCTCGGGGACTTTCAGGATTTGGACGGGATAGAACTTTATTACCTTGATTTTGATTCACAGCAAACATTAGATGAAATTGTCCAGTTGGATGAGGCAATCATTTTGCTTGAGGATTCTTGTCAGGGTTGATTTGCGTGCTGAAAAAAATATTTATTCTTACTTTACTTTTTGTTTTCATAATTCCAGGTGCTTTTGCTCAGGCTGCAGCACCAGATCCTGCTATATTGAATGCTGCTCTACCAATGCTAGATAATTTTCTAAATAATCCAGGAATTCTTAATCCCGCAGCTCCTGATTTTGCTACACAATCTCATGAAATAGGTAAGGCTCTTGGGCAGGTTGTTGAGGTAGCTGCGGATACTAGTACATCTGTGTCTGAGAGAGGCAGAGCTATGCAAATGCTTTCTCGCTTTAAACAATCAACAAATCCGGCTGTGCAAGGTAAGTATGGAGAAACTGCCAGGTGGTTTCAAGCCCAATATTCAAATTCTATAAAAGACTTGTCTTCAAGTGCACAGAATCTGGCTAGGCAGGCAGGTAAGCTTGATGCAAAAACCCTTGCTGCACAGCAGAGAGCTACAGCTATTGCTCCAAACACCCGGCTTTGGGGGACTCAATGGGCTTATAGGATGAGGGAAGCAAAGGCATTGGGGCAGGCTGCTAATTATAAAGCTCAGGCTGATGCATTAAAAGCAATGTCCGAGGAATCTTCCAAACAGGCTGCAAATGCAAGGTCACAATTACAGATTCTTAAAAATTTTGCTCCTGGTAGAGGATTGATGAATTACTTTCGTAGCACAAGGGATTGGACGGTACAAGCATATCAATACAATAAGAATCTTGTCCAAGGATTCTTTGCCGGTATTCCAGCGTGGTGGGTTGCTTTCAAAGGTTATACTAGTCAGTATGTGTTGACACCTGCAAAAGCAGCGGTTAGTTATACAGGAGGAGCAATTAGTAGTGGAGCTGCCTATTGGACTACTTATGAGGGGGTAGGACTTGGAGCTGGTTCTGCTTTCGGTGCAGCACAAGTTGCCGGTACAGCCTTAATAGGACACGTAATAGTTTACAATTCTCTGAAAGCGGTTTTGATTTCTTCGACTGCAGACAAGATACTTTATCCTCCTGATGTTATTGTAGGGACCATAATTTACAATCCTGTTTCAAAAAATTACACTTTCAAATACTTGATTGAGCCAAACAGAGAGCTCAATATTGAGCGTTGGGATTATGTGAGAAAATATGCTTTTGATTTCAGCGACAAAACAGGTTGGTGGGGCTGGGTTCAGCAGAAGTGGCTTTGGGTTTCTGAATTTTCAAGTTTAAATTTAATTGACATTGGAGCAGGGGTTGAAACTTGGATGGATGAAACTGAAAGCCTGACTGATTCTGAATTAATTTGGGGTTGCAGGCTCATGGTTTACAAAGTTCAGGAAGGAGCTGAAGGTCAATTTAAGGAAAGAGATTCGAGTTTTGAACCTGTAATAGTTCCGGTAAAAAATTGTGCTGCCGGCTACAACACTGAGGATGTTGATTTAATGGCTGCATTGCAAAATCAAACAGGGGAATTTGAAGCAATTATGTTTGTCAACTTTGATCCACGAATAATTTTGTTCTCAGCGGACGTGATTAATGGAAAGGGAGAATACCAAAATTATGAACGTGAAGTAACATTCCTTCCGATTCCCGGGGCAGGCTCTTCCAGGTCATTTAAAACGAGTTTCAAAGTTAATGCACGTGTATGGGAGCATGCACTTGATGATTATGCAAGGCAAAGTAACTTGCCGCCTATTGATTTGGCTATAGCAGCACCAACTGATTTTGAGAATGATTACCAAAAAGCAATTGATGATTATGAGGGCACGAGAGCGGATGTAATGGCTATTGTTGGAATGCCTTCTTTGCCTCATTACTTTAATGTTAATCGTGGGAATGCTATAATTGATTTTCGTAGGTCTCTGAGTGGCGTTGATTATTTTGATACAAAGTTAAATGCTACAAGAAGAGCTACTGCAGGTTCGTTGAAGAGTGGTTTAGTTAGTATTGTGAATGTAAATACTGGTGAAGAATATGATATTACTAAAATTAGTTCTAGTATGGGTAACAAGTTTTATCTTATAATGGATGATATTTCTCCGGGAGAATACATACTTACCTCTGTCCTTGGGGGGTATAAAGAAGTTAGTTTTAAGTTTACTGTTGAGGAAAAGAATTATGTGAACTGGTTAACTGGGTGAAACAATGGATAAAAAAAATCTTACACTATTCTTGGTTTTGCTTCTTGCCGTTCCTGCCTATGCTTTCTTGGATATGACTGCAATCACAAGTATTTTGCAGGCTGTTCAGGCACAGATTACAAGTATTGATTCTGAGGAAGTAAATTCTCTGACCCTTGTTTTTCCTGAAAGTATAAGTGATTCTGATTTACAGGAGATAAATTCTTCAATTTCTTTTAAGAACAGGGTTCTTGACGAAACTGCAAACAAGGTTGTATTGAATGATGTTTCTCCAAAACCTAATGGCACAATAAACGGCAAGAAAATTGTTTTCAATCTTAAAATTGGAAGTTACCAAGTTTCTTCTGTAAATTTCAAGCAGCCTTTGGATGTATCTATGACATCTGATCAAACGGTCACGATTAATTCTGATAATCTTGCTGCAGTAATTGTTGAACCAGGGCTGGAACCGCCTGTTCAGATAGACCCTCCTGAGGTTCCCGTATCTGTTGGAAATATGCCGAGGGAGATTAAGGTTGAGGATTTTACTTCTCTTTCAGATGGTGTTTTGATTTTTGATCCGAATAATCCGATTGAGTTGGTTAGGGATAAGTATTCTTATCTTCCAGAAAGCGGTTATGTTGTAACTCAAGAAGGAAAAATAGTAGTAGCCCAGTATGTGTTTTATAAAGAATCAGAAGACAAATATTTTTACACTACCAGTTACCCGTTTTACCGAGAGCCTTTTCTTTCTAATTTTTTTAGCTGGTCAGACTTAGTTGCTGATGCTCGGAGTGCTACTGAAAAAAATGGACGCTGGAAATATTCTGTTTCTAATGAACTTTCTGATACTGTTGCTAGTTCGCTTGGTTTGCCAACCAAGGAAGATTATTTTGGCAAGTTTGTTCAATTATTAGATGAGGATTATACCTTTGTTTTTTCTATGAAGAGTGGTACAGATGATACTGTTTACATTGACATTGATTATGTTGCTCTTGTCCCCAGTGATTTAATTGAAGATGATTCAAGTACAGAGGTTGAGCCTGTTCAGCCTGATGTACCTGAAGAAGATCCTGCTGCGGAAACAGAAGAGTTAAACGTCTGCAAGCCAAGATTAAATTATTTAAAATTTGGGCCTAAGGCAACTCCGAGGGATTCTTTAGAAGAAAAGGATCGTTACATTGTTCTTGATGCGAACCCGAACGAGTTTGTTGATTTGGAGTTTAAAGTTACGAAGTTTGAAGTAACCGGGGTTGCATCTCCTGATATTGAGGAATTTGACTGCCCAATAAAACAATATACTGTAGAGCTCTGGAAGAAGAATCCTGCTGATGTTGACGATGCGGAAAAAGAAGAAATGAGAATCCAGGTTGCCTCGGGTCAGTCTGGAAGTGCAGGGGAAGAAGATCCTATTAAACAGCCAAAGCAAAAAGATTTTCCTTTTATTTCAAGTTTTAAAGTAAAATGGCAGAATTCTTATGAAAAAACATTAGGTGAAGCAGTAAAAGACCTTGAATATGTTTGGCTTAGGATTGAAACCTGTGATGAAAGTGATCCTGCTGCTGATGATGAGTGTGATGGAAAATGGTTGGATTCAGAAGCTTATAAGATTAAAATTGTTGCTCCTAAGCCAAAGCCTAAACCTGAAGTAGTTGAAGTTAAGGGCTGCAAAACAATAGCAGAGTGCAAAGCAATTCTTGATTTGAGAATGGTTGAACAGGTTTTTGGGGATATTCCTAGTGGAATTGTTACTGGTACATTAAGTGCTTCATGTAACTTGCCTAGAGAATTGACTCAGGCAGATGTTCAAAATGCTTTTGGTCCTACCTGTGCGCAATACTTTGGTTTTGTTCAGGACTCTGTTGAACAAACAGGCTTGATAAACAAAGGCTTTGATTCGCTTATGCTTTTCTCGTTGATGCAGGCGGAAAGTAATTGTAAAATAAATGCCGAAGGGGCATCTGGAAATCCTTATTGTGGTCTTATGCAATTACATTGCACAAATAATTCCAATCTTGAGTGTCCTAATGCTTTGAGTCGTTTTGGTAATAATATAGATCGCTTTAATGCCCAGCAAAACATTGCTTGTGGAACTGAACATTTATTGGGGAAATATAGTTATGTTGAGCCTAAAATATCTGGAAACGCTCTCGAACAAATAATTCCACTCAGCTTTTTATCATATAATCGTGGTCAAGTAGCAGGAGTAAACGCTGCAAGATATTATAATAGCGGAGACCCCTTGCATGATGCTATGGTTCAAGGTTGTGTTGATTTACCTAATGAATGGGCGAAAAGACCTGGATTTTGTGGCCAAGGACCTGTGTGGACACTAGGACAATCCGATACAACTGCTCTTGGTGCTAGATATGCGGAGAAAATAATGTATAATTACATAGCTGCCTGTGAAAAGATTGGTGTAATTTATGGTGAGAATTCAAATGAAGTTTCTAGCACAGTTTCTTCTTTGAATTTAGCATGGCCAACCCAAAGCAAAGATGTTATTACTTGCGTTGCAAATTCCAATAATCATTCCGGAATTGATATTGGCGGTTCAAAGGTCTTTGATGGAAGTCAACAATCATCAAGAACTGAAGGAGCAATAGGAATGCCAATATTTGCAATTGCAGATGGAACTGTTGTTGATATTAAAGATGGTTGTCCTCCTAGTGGATTTGGAACCAATTGTGGTCCAAGACCTTCAGCGAGTTATGGAAATACTGCTGTGATTAAGTTTGATGGTTTGGAAGGGTATTTTGTTTACGCTCACTTGAAGAATAATATTTCAAAATCAAAAAACCAAAAAGTTATAAGTGGAGAACAGATAGCTGAAATGGGTACAAGTGGTTATGCAGGAGAACCACATTTGCATATTACTTGGGTAAAAGACGAATCATTTTATTCTAATAATACTTTCAATTACAATTTTTCATTAGCTAACACAGAAAATCCGCTTTCTCTTTTTGATGCAAGTCAGTACAATTTGATTTCATCAAGAGGTGGCGTCAGCTCAGGAACTTGTACAACCTAAATCCCTTGTTTTAAGCAGACATTTTTTCACTAGCTTATGGAAAAGATGAATAAACAGCTTTCCAAAAGCACTCTCTCAGATAAAGAAACAACAGAATTGGGTAAGAAGGTTAAGCAAGCATTTTTTCAATTTTTGTTCTTGTTTGTTTGTTAGTTTGTTTCAAATATTTTTCCAGCTTTTTTTTGTCAATAATTTTTTTCATTTCTTCAATTGTTTCTTTTCCAATCGGCTCATCATAATATGCA
>JBDRLP010000031.1:0-19113 GCA_043812975.1 Candidatus Iainarchaeum sp.
TGATGGTTCGTTATCAGAATTCCTGATGTTGTTGAACAGGTGTTTCCTCCAACCTGGCTTGGTTGAATCAAAAACACAAGTGCCGCAATAACTATAACTATGACAATTAATGCCCAGCCATAAGTCATCAGATATTCCAAAGCGGATTGTCCTTTTTGTTCTTTGAAAAACATGTTTTTCTCACTCCTCCTTTTTTATTTTAGGCATATGCCCTAAAAAGTTGAATTAATATAGAAAGGACTTATATTTAAAGATAAGGTCTTAAAGGAGGGCTATTTAGCGTATTTTACCTTTAATTTTGCTTCAACATGCTTTGGAACAAACTTGTTTATTTTTCCGCCATAAGCAGCAACTTCCTTTACAATGCCAGACGTAATGTAAAAGTATTCTGCATTAGTCATAACAAAAACAGTTTCAATTTCAGAATCGAGTTTTCTGTTAACAATAGCGTGCTGAAATTCGGCAGAAAAATCACTGGTTTCCCTCAAACCGCGAAGAATAATAGCGCCTTTTTCCTTTTTAACAAAATCAACCAACAGAGAACCAAAAGATTTTACTTCAACATTTTCTAAATCTTTAATGCTTTCCTTTAGCATTTCTATTCTTTCTTCTGTCGAAAATAATGGTTTTTTCCTTGGATTAACAGCCACGCCAATCATTAAAGAATCAAACATTTTCAGGCCACGTTTAATTACATCCAAATGACCATTTGTTAATGGATCAAATGTTCCAGGATATATTGCTTTAATCTAAATCACCCCCCCAGTTCCTTTGCAATTTCCCTTGCTTTTTCCCTCAATTTTGAAATGCTCCCTTCAGTATCTATAATCCAGTCTGCTTTTTTTTCTTTTTTCTGATCAGGCTCCTGACTTTCCCTTATTTGGTCAAACTCAATATCGGTAAAACCTCTTCTTTTAGATCTTTGCTTTGCAGTTTCATAAGACGATTTTATCAGGACAATTTTATCAAAGTTTTTTTCCATTTTCGTTTCAAAAAGTAAAGGAACTTCGACAAAAACAATTTTGTTTTCATGATTAATTTTTTTTATTATTTCAAGCACCAGAGGATGCATTAGCGAGTTAAGTTTCTCAAGTTTCTTTTTGTTATTAAAAACAATAGTTCTCAGTAAGTCATTGTCAACATTGCCTCCGAGTGTTACTGTTGAACCGAATTCTTTTCCGATTTTTTCAATTAAATCGTCATTTTTATAAAGGTCTTTTACAATCTTATCTGTTTCATAAGTATCAAATCCTAAGCTACGTATTATATTTATGAATGCACTTTTTCCCGTAACAAAGTTTCCTGTAATGCCTACAAGCATAGAAAAAATTAGCGTTAAAAGCATTAAAAGGTCATTGTTTGTTAAAAAAACGAGTTCGGATTTCTTTTGTTTAGTGGTTTTTAGGTTTAAAATCAGAACAACAAAAAATTATTTATGAGTTAGGCTTTATTTTTATCGGTGCTGCGAAAAGCAAGTTCTTCGGAATCGGTTTTTTGCAACACCATTGAAGTGGAAAGGAAGAGTAGCTTGCTATTCTTCCCAGAAACTTCGCCTTATTCTGAATGTTTATAATTTCTTCTTCTCTTTTTAATGCATGAACCCGGAAATCTTTCGCGAATACGATATCAGAGGCATAGCTGATATCGATCTTCCTGATTCAGATGCTGAACTTATAGGAAAAGCATACGCAACTCTTATACATAACAATGGGGGTAAAGTTGTTGTTCTTGGAAAAGATAATAGGGTTTCAGGCCCCAGAATTATTGAAGCATTAAAGAAAGGAATTCTGAGTACCGGAATTAATATTATTTTTATTGGCGAAATCCCGACCCCGCTTTTGTATTACGCAGTTCACAAGTTAGATTCTGATGGAGGAATCTCAGTAACTGCTTCTCATAATCCTCCTGAATTTAATGGTTTTAAAGTTCTGATAGGGAAGGAAGCAATTCACGGAGAAAAGATTCAGGAAATAAGGAAAATTGCTGAATCAGGGGGATTTGTTAAAGGAAAAGGAACTATTGAAGAAAAATTTTTGGATGATATTTATTTGAATGAAATTGTTTCTAATGTAACGCTTGGAAAAAAACTAAAAGTGGTTATTGATGCAGGAAATGCAATGGCTTCTGAATTAGCCCCAAAACTTTTGCAAAAGCTTGGGTTAGATCCAATTTGCTTATTTTGTGAAAAAGATTCGTCTTTTCCAAATCATCAGCCAGATCCTGTGCAGGAAAAAAATGTGCAGGATTTAAAGAAAAAAGTTTTGGAAGAACAAGCTGATTTAGGAATTGCTTTTGACGGTGATGTTGACAGAATCGGTGTTTTAGATGAAAAAGGAAATCTCATTTATGGGGATAAGCTTCTTGGAATTTTTTCAGAAGATTTATTGAAAAGAAAGCCGGGTTCAAAAATAATTTTTGAGGTAAAATGTTCGCAATCTTTGGAAGAATGGATTAAAGAAAAAGGCGGAATTCCTATAATGTGGAAAACTGGTCATTCTTTAATTAAGGCAAAAATGAAAGAAGAAAATGCACTTCTTGCAGGTGAAATGTCAGGTCACATGTTTTTTACAGAAAACTGGTATGGTTTTGATGATGCATTATTAGCTGCAGTAAAAATAATTGAAATTATTTCGCATTCTGATAAAAAACTCAGTGAAATCGTGGGAGAAATGCCTGAATATGTTTCTTCTCCTGAATACAGGGTTGAATGTCCCGACAACAAAAAAGGAATTGTTGTTAAGGCAATGGTTGATAAGTACAAAAAATTATACCCAAAATCTGTTACTATAGACGGTATAAGGGTTGTTTTTGATGATGGCTGGGCTTTAGTGAGGCAGAGTAATACTCAATCTAAACTAATTCTTCGCTTTGAGGCAAAAACAAAGAAAAAACTGGAAGAAATAGAATCAATAATCAAACCAGAAGTTGAAAAACTCATAAAAGAAGCCTAATTTCGGTTCAGACTCTAATTATTTATATACTAATATTATAATATTAGGAGGATTTTCAGGCGAGTTTTTTTATGAACAAAAAAATAATGTATTTAACTTTGATAATTTCATTTCTTATACTGCTTCCTGCCGTAACTGGGGCAGACTTATTTTACTTAAGAGGGGACTCAAAAACAGAAGAAGTTGATTTTGTTGAGTATTACGAAATAAGTATCACTGCGCCAAAAGCAACTACTCAAACAACAACCATTTCCAAAACAACTGTTGCCGGAGTACACGAGTTAGAAAGTTGGTTTACAGAATTAGTGACATCAGAGTTCAGTATTTCAAATTCAGCATACCTTTACTTTTCAAGCATTGGTATTTCAGGAGACACGGGAAAATATCGCTGGACTGTTTATGATTATAATCCTGTTACTACTTCAAGTATTATAATTGTTCAATCAAATTGGTACACTATCCCAACAACACCTTCACCTCATGAAACGTTTGCTAATGTTCCTTCTTACACATTTGCAGTTGGTCGCAGAGCAAAATTAGTATTAGAATACAATGCTGATTCCGGAGGAGGAACAATAACTGCTATCCTTGATGAAGGCTCAAGCGGTAATTCTGTTCAATATAATTCCTCAGGCGGTTCTTCTTACAATATAACTGATGTAAGCAATGCTGTTCTGATTTTAGTAAATTCAACGGGAAGTTGTTCTATTGCATGTACTTCAAATACTGCATGTAATGATTCTGATAGTTTAACCACTGACACGTGCAGTAATGCAGGGGGCTGTAATTCAGTATGCGTGAATTTAAGTTCTGATGTGGAAATAGCATGTTCTTCTAATTCTGATTGTGACGATTCAAACAGTCTTACAACTGACTCTTGTTTAAATCCCGGAACTGGAAGTTCTTCATGTTCTAGTGCTGCGTGTTCTATTGTATGTTCTTTAGATTCAGATTGTCCCTCTGATACTAACGGAACCTGTTCTAATGCAGGAACATGTTCAGCAGTATGCAGCTATGGTAATTCAGTTGACGTTGATGATCCCACGGATGATAATAACGATTCTACTGAAGAAATAATTTGCACTTCAGATTATGTTTGTAATGATAGAATAAGTATAACCACTGATACTTGTGTGAATCCCGGAACTATTTCTTCTTATTGTGAAAATATTCAGTGTAGTATTGCATGTTCAAGTAATAGCGCTTGTAATGATGCAGATACTTTAACAACAGATTTTTGTGCTAATGCGGGCTTGTGTGATTCTGGGTGTATATACAATTCCTGTAATCCTGTTTGTTCTAACAGTTCTGATTGCGACGACGGTAATCCAGAAACAACAGATGTTTGTGCAGGTGCAGGGAGATGCACAGCTACTTGTGAAAATCTTCCTGATGTTGGTGATGGAGTTTGTGGTTCTGGTGAAACTAAATGTTCCGCTCCTGCTGATTGTGGTGTTTGCGGAGGAAGTATTTCTGAGGTTTATGAATTAGCATGCATTGGGAATTCCTGTAAAACCACAATAAAACTCGGGGTTTGCGGAAATAACAGGTGCGAATCCGGAGAAAATTATTTTAACTGTCCAGTAGATTGTGTTCCGCAGAACATTGAAATTGATGCTTCTTTTCCTGATACTTTTTATGTTCGCGGAGAAACTGTTCAGTTGAAAGCTACAATATTAGTTGATGGGGAAAAGGTTAGTGATGCTGATGTAAAAGCAAGCGGTTTTTTCGGAACTGTTCCGCTTCTGAATGACGGTAAACATGATGAAGGAACAAGAAATGACAATATTTATGCAAACTTTATTACTATTGACTTTGCCGCTGAAAAAAACTTATACCCCGTGACTTTTATTGTTGAGGTTGGAGGAGTTAAAAGTGAAAAGATAGTATTTTTTAATCTTGTTCCAAAACTAAGTTTTTTGGTTGATTTTGAAAAAGAATTTTTTATTCTTGGAGACAACATAAAGATTGACGGAAGATTAACACTTAAGAAAAAACACCTGAACCTGCCTCTTAATCTTAATGTGTCTTTTAACAGTGAAATTATCCTGAATCAGGATCTTAATTCTGCTAATGGAAACTTTTCTTCTAATTACAGGACAACTCTAATCAATGAACCAGGAGATTATATTGTTACTATTAAAGCCGCTGATGAAAACGGAAATGTAGGTTTTTTTGAAAAAACAATCACTGTGTTAAGTCCGGAAGCAACTAACTTTTTGATTATTGAAATTGTAGACACTAATAATAATTCTTTTAAAAAAGGGTCTGAAGCAGAGATTGTAGTAAATATATATGATATTGAAAGGAATCCTGTTTCAAAAGCAATTGTAAAAGGGGAAACAAAAGATGGTTTGAAATTTTCTTTTGAAGAAAATGATTCATTAGAATATGCAGGTTCTTTTAAGCTCCCTTACCAGACACGTAATGGAGAATTGAGTATAAAAGTTGTTGCACAAAAACAGAACAAACAAGGTTCAGCGGAAACAAGTGTAAATGTTACTGAAGTAAAAATAAACCTGGAAATAATTGAACCAAAAAAAGACAATTTTTTAGTAGGGGAAGAAATAAAAGTCAAAATTTATGCTGCTTATGAAGACGGTACTCCTCTGTTAACTGAATCAGTTTCCAGTATTATTGGAAATGAAACAATCGAACTGAAAGGCACAGGAAAAGGAGTTTATGAGGGTGTTTATTTAGTGAAAACAACGGATGAAGGGACGGTTTCAGTTACAATTAATCTTCAGGACGGTTTTGATAATACAGCTGTTGAAACAATGTCGGTTGATATTTCAGGAATTTCTTATCTTTATTATTTAAGAATTTACGGGACGAGTATTGGGCTTTTTTTAATTGCATCAATTATAACAATTATTTTTGGTTATGGTTTACTAAAAAAAAGATTCGGAATAAATGCTCTGCAAAACAAAGAGAAACAGGTTTTGGAAACAATCAAAGGAATCCAGACACAATATTTTATTGAAGGAACAATGGATAAGCAAACCTATGATGTGCAGATGGAAAAATATGAAACAAAATTGCAGGACATTAGAGAAACCATAAAACAAATGGTCTCGAAGGTAAAAAAATGAAAAATATTTGGTTATTATTCATGCTGCTTTTTGCCACTGTTTCAATGGCTGCAAGCAATGGTTATTGGTTAAGAGGTGACGATTTTACCAGTCTTTTGGAAGGAACGCAAAGTAACTTTATGACTGCCAATTCTCCAAATGCATCTTCAAGCAAAACAGTTTTTTCCCCTAATGAAGAAGGAGTTTTAGGAAAATGGTACACAAGTTCTTTTCCAAGAGGACTGCAGCTTCATACAAGCATATCTTTCTGGGTAAATAATATTGAATCATCAAAACCACTTATTTGGGAACTTTATGAGTATAATTCTAAATCTGCTGATAGTAAATTAATCACAACAGGAACTATAGAGTCGGGAAAAAATGAATCTGAGGTGACTCTGGAACAATCATACACTTTAGCTTCCGGAAGCAGGTTAAAAGTAGTTTTAAAACTTGAAGACGGAAAAATAACTCTTGATGAAGGGGATTTATTCAGCAAATCAGAGTGGGATTCTCCCTCTGGTGAAACTTTTAATGCAATAGGAATTTCCTCAACAGCATTACTTTTTCTGAACCAATGTGATTTTGTAGATGTTACATGCACTGATGACTTATCCTGTAATGACAGTAATCCTTTTACTCAGGACACTTGCAATAATCCAGGTACCTGTTCAGCTTCCTGTTCTTATAGTGCATGTGAACCCAGCTGTATTAATGGCCTTGACTGTGTTGATAAAAATCCTCTTACAATAGATGTTTGTAAGAATTCAGGTACTTGTCAGGCAGAATGTAGTTCTATCAATTGTAACTCGCTTTGTTCTGTAAACTCTGATTGTGATGATAATAATCCCGAAACTAAAGATATTTGTCAGTATTCTGATACTTGCTTTGCTTTCTGTGAAAATGAAGCTTTTGAAGGAACAATAACTGAGAAATCCTGTACAATAAATGAATGCATCGGAACAAACTGTACTATTTCAGTTTCAATAAACTGCTGCGGCAATGATTTTTGTGAACAAGGAGAAACATGTGATGAAGATTGTTCAGGAAACACAATAGAAATCATTAACCCAATGTTCGGGGATTATTTGAATTTAGAAGAGGACTTCAATATTCTTGTTAATGCAGGCATAGGAAAAAATGTAACTGCTACAGGATTTTTTGGAACCGCAGAATTATTTGATGACGGTAAACATAATGACGAAAACCCAGGAGACGGCATATATGGGAATAATTTCAGAGCCCCCTCCAGAGAAGGATTTGAATCAATAGAAATTAGTGACGGTTCACAGCAAAAATCATTACAGCTGAATGTAATACCTTTATTGGAAACAATTCTTAACACTAATAACGAGGAATTTATTGTTACTGATTCTTTAGAAATTTTTGGAACTGTTTCCAGAAAATCTTCACCGGTAGCGGCAGAAATGACAATAATTGCAGAAAATTCTGACAGGATTATTTTTGAGACAAAACAAGAATTGGATAAATTTGGAAATTTTAATTATTCTTACAAATCATTTTCTTTAGACCCAATAGGAATCTGGAATATAAAAGTATCTGCTGAAGACGATTCAGGGAATATTGCCCATGCAGAAAAAAAAGTAAGATTTATGAACCCAGAATCGTCGCTTCCGATAGAAATAGAAGTGGTAAAAAGCATAAACGCCCAATATTCCAGAGGAGAACAGATCCTAATCTCAGTTAGAGTAAGAGAGGAAGGAATTCTGGTTAATAATGCGGTAGTAAAAGCATTTATTGGGGGGGAGGAAATAGAATTTACTTTTGAAGATAACGGATCTTACGCTTTGCAATATGTTCTTCCTACTGATTTTAGCGGAAACTCATTAATGGTTGTTATACTTGCTAAAGTAAATGGTTTAACAGGCAGAACAGTTCTTGAATCTGAAATAAAAAATGAGAATCTTTTTGTGAACATTATAAGTCCTACTAAAAAAGTTTTTTCAATCGGGGAAAAAATAGATTTTGAGTTCAAGGTTATATTTGAAAGCGGTGCAGATGCAAAAATAGTTGAGCCACTTGTCGTAATCAACGGAACTCAAGTTGAAACAGAAAGAAATAATGGTTATTTTGTTGCAAAATATGTTGTTGAAAATGACGAAGAAATTAATGTTTCAATAAATGCACAAGATAATTATGAGAACAGTGGTTCGGCTGTTTTTAATGCAAGTGTTTCCGGTTATTCTTTGAATTATTATTTTTCCCAGTATTGGTTAATAATTTTAGTTGTTGGTTTAGCAATAATAATCGGGTTATTTTTAGTTGTTACACACTATCAATCTGATAAGCGAATTGAATTATTGGAAAAGCAGGAGAAAAAAATTAAGGCTAATCTAATAAATGTACAGGAGCGTTATTTCAAGTTAGGGGCGCTTTCCAGATCAAAATATGATGGATTAATGCTTAAATATGAGCAGGAACTACAGGCTATTAGGAGAAAAAAAGGTGAAAAAAAATGAAGAAAATAATGATTATTTTTGCAGTTTTATTTTTAGCAGGCTTTTCTTGTGCATTAACGCTAAAATCCGGACAGACTAATTATGAAAAAGGAAGCGAAATAATTCTTTCCGGTTCATGTGACCTTGGAAGTATGCATCGGTTAAGTGCAGAGCTTGGTAACAAAAAAATTTTTGATGAACAAGTAAGTTGTTTTAGTGATGGAAAGTTTGATTTCAAATACCAAACTAATTTTTTAGATCCTAGTGGCAACTGGAGAATAAAATTGTTTACTGCTGAAAACGAAACAGATATAATTGTAATAGTAAAACCAATTCCAGAATCAGCATTTTACAGAATAACTTTTTTGAGTCCCGCGGGAGTAGCATTCAAACGAGGGGAAACCATATTTCTAAGTGTTGAAATAACAGATTCAGGGAAAATCGTGGATGATGCGCAAGTTATAATGTATGACGTATTCGGAAGAAGAATAGATCTCAAAAGAGAGGGAAACGGAATTTATGATTTGAATTATGGCATTCCTTTTGATGCCCCTGAAGAAAACTGGGTTTTGACAGTTATTGCGCAAAAAGAAGAAAATGGCAAACTTTATGGCGGGGAAAGAATTTTGGAAATAGATGTTCTCCCGGCATCATTTATTTTCCAGATTATAGAGCCGGTAAACCAGACTTATGAGCAAAGCGATAAAATACCTGTAAAAGCAAAGGCAACTTATTCAAACGGAGCGAAATTAACCCAGGCAAATATTGAAGTTGCTGAACTGAGAGTGGGTCAGGAAAGAACTCCTTTTGAGATAAATTCTAACGGAGAACTTATTCTGGCTTACGAACCAAAAGAAACAGGGAACCAGATTTACCGGATTTATCTAAAAGATGCTGCAGGAAATGAAGCAGAACACAAGATAGAACTAATAATAACCTGCTCAGCAACCTGTCTGATAAAGAATTACGGGTTAATCGTCTTGGTGATTATTCTTGTTTTAGGTGTTGTTTCGAAATTATTTTACACTAAAATAAATTACACAATTCAATTATTAAAACTTAAAAACGAAAAAGCAAAAACAACAGAACTAATCAAGGATTTACAAAGAGAGTATTTTGAAAAAGCCGTTATGCCTGCAACAAGCTATAAGCGTAACATGGCTATATACAAGTCAAAATTAATAGAACTTGATGAAAAAGTAAAACAGATGGAAAATAAGATTCAACAGGAAAAATAAAGTATTTTAAATAAAGAAAAGTAATTGGTTTTGAATATGGATGAAAAAAGAAAACAAGCTATTTTGATTGCAACAAAAAAATTGCTTGAAAGCAAAACTCCTGAAAAAGAAATATCAGTATCTTTAGGTGAATTTGGAGTAACCAAAGAACAGGCTCTTGTACTTATTAAAGAAGCAAAATCGTCAAAAACACTCAAACCCTTACCAAAACCAGTACTTCAGAAGAAAGTATTGCTCGTGAAAAACCCAAAACCAGTTGAGAAACCAAAAATACCTGAACCAAAACCAGCCCCTGGATTAAAAGTAGAATCAAAAAAGGAAACTCTGAAAAAAATTGATGCGGAAAAACAAAAAATCCCGAAACAAAAAATCGAAATTCCTCTTAAGAAGGATTTCCCGGAAAATGATAATTTGTTTAAACAGGTGGAAAAACAAACAGAAGAATTAGAAAAAGAACCGAATAAAGAGAAAAAAAGTTTATTTTCAGGATTTTTCCGAAAAAAGGAAAGCACCCCGAAAAAGGAAAGCACTCCAAAACAGAAAAGTCAGTTGCAAAATAAAAAAACATTTATCCCGAAACTAAAAAAAGGCGGAAAAGCAAAAGTAAAAGAAATACTTGTAGAATCTAAGCTTGGAAAACAAACAATGAAAAAAGTAAAAGAAACTTCTTCTGTTAAAATTCCAGTTAAGAAAGAAACTTTCTCAAAGCCAGAAGAAAAGAAAAAAGATGTGAATAAAGAAATTGTGCTTAATTCTGAAATAAAAAAGCTAGAAAAAAAAATAGAACAACCGAAAAATCTTACAGGGTTTTCGTTTTCCAGCAGTCTTGACGTTTTAGAAAAAAAGGTAGAAAAAGGAGAAGATATTGAAACTGCAGTAAAAGAAATGAGTCAGGAAAAAGCAATGAAAAAGATTAAATCCTCTGAAATAACTATTCTTATAATCCCTAATAAAGAATACAGCCACGGTATTTCTACTTTGCTGACAAAAGTAGGGGCTTCTTATAAAAAAATTATTTATGTGAACCTGAATGAGGTTTACAAAAGTTTAATGCAGCACTTAAGGAATCTTAATTTAAAACATGAAAAATTCTTTTTTGTTGACGCAGTAACTCTAACTTCTGATAAAAGTACAACAAAAGAAGAAAACACTATTTTTGTAAGCAGTCCAAATTCATTAATAGAATTAAGTCTAGGAATAACTCAGGCATTGAATACTCAAAATGCTGATGCGTTACTTTTTGATTCGCTTTCAACACTTTTGATTTATGAAAAAGAATCAACAGTAACAAAATTTATCCATTCCCTAATCGGAAAAATAAAAGCGTCAGGAATAGATGCATTTTTTACTGCTCTTGAAGGAGATTCTCAGAGTGAATCAATAAAGGACCTTGGGATGTTTGTTGATCGCGTTAATACTTTAACCGAGTTTGAACTTGGAGAAATGGGGTTCCCTAATCAGCAATCATCAATGAGAATGCAGCCAATGCAGATTAGTCAAACATTTTCTGCTCCGAAACGTTCCAGAAATGATTTAAATGTTCAGAATGAACAGAATAAGATAGTTACCCAAGAAATGGAAGGACTTAAACAAAGACTTCAGGAAATGCAAAATACAAAAGAAGTTACAAAATCACTTAATGAACTGAAAGGCAAAATAAGCAAAATTGACGATTTGAAGAACCTTCAGGAACAGGTTAGGGAAATTTCTCAAAAAATTGAAAAAAAATCGGAAAAAACAATCGATAAAGACCTGATTAATGAAATTTCTAGGTTAGAGAAAAAGATAGATTCAACACAGAAAAAGAAAGTCAAAACTGAAGACAACCAAGCCAACAAGGAAATCCAAAAAGCACTGAAAACATTGAATGAAAAAATAACTAAAATAGAAAACCTTTCAAGTTTGCAGACAAAAGTAAAAAATCTTTCAGAAAAAATAGACAAGAAAAAAGAAAAACCCGTAGATAAAATTATGATAAATCAAATAAGCAAACTCGAGAAAAAAATCGGTTCTTTGGAAAAAAGGTTAGCAAAAAAAATGCGTGACAAAAAAACAAAAGACGAAAAAACCACGCTCAAAGAAAAACTTGCGATTCACAAAAAACAAATTGATTTGGAAAGCATGATGAATGACTTTTATAAAACAGATGTCAGCAAAATAAATCCTAATAATGTTATGACCAAGAAATTTGAACAGAATCTTGACAACAAAACAGGTGTTTTAACTAAGGCTTACAGAAAAGGAATTATTTCAAAGAACATTTACTCCAAAGGAAAAAAGAGAATAAAGCAAGAAGCAAAGCGTTTGAAGTATGCTGCTCAGATGAGTTCCCTTGAAAAAAATCTTAATGCGTTGAATGAAGCTTATGATTCAGGCATAATAAGTAAGGAATCCTATGCAAAAGGAAAAGTAAGGCTTGAGAAATTGCTGAAATCGTAAAAGAAACGTTTAAAAAGGAAAAAGAGTTTATATTTTAGAACAATTTTGAGATGAATCTAATGCCTAAAAAGAAAAAAATAGTTAAAAGATCCAAGAAATCAGTAAAAAAAATAAGGGCAAAAAAGCCTGTTAGAAGGAAAAAAACAACCAGAAAAACAACAAAAAAAGCTTCAGATAGATATGAGGAGCATCATTCTGTTTTAAGAGAGGCATTAAAGGATATTGCTAAGGAACTCAATCAGCTTAGAGAAGCAAAAGCAGAGATGGAAGGGACTTTAGATGATGTTGTTGGTGACATTACTTCTACTCAAAATAAGGAAGTTCAATTAAAAGATCAGCTTAGAAAACTTAGTTCTGTTGAAAATTCTCTAACTCTTAAAAGAGCAAGAATGAGAAAGAAACTGGAGAACGTCAAAGCCAGAATAAGCAAGGTAAGACAGCTTTCCAATCAGATGGAAAATATCTAAAACTATTTTTTTCAAAAATTAGTCTTCTCTGAATATTTCCTGATCAATATAAATTTCAAAACCGCGCGGAGTAATTTTGTATGGTACTAATTTTTTTGCATGTGCGCTACTCCTTAGTTTTAAAATTTCCAAAGCATTTTCTCTGTTGTTATGAACTTTAATATTATAAAAAACAACAACTGCATCAGCAAGGAACTCTTCAATACCTAATCGTGAGTAAACATTAGGTAGTTGTTCTGTTTCCCCAAAAACTAAATTTACTGAACCATAATTTTCAAGTGTTTGAAACAAATGCCTCAAATATTGTCTATATCCCTGGTGGTTGTCAACAAAAGCAATTGATAAAGCTGATAATGAATCAACTACAACTCTTTCAGGTTTGAAAGGAAGATCAAACTGGAAAGGCAAATCAAATTGTTCAAATTCGATGTAAAGACCGCCTCTTTCTTTTGTTAAAGTTGCTTCAACGGCTCTGGCAATAGTCAAAGGATCAATTTTAATTATTGCGAGCATTCCTTCTTTTTCCAGTGCATCAAGATCCCACCCAAAATTTTCCATCATGTTTTCCTTAATTTTTTCACCTGTTTCCTCTAAAGTTAAATAAACTCCTTTTTCTTTTCTCAGTTTGGCGCCTTCATAAATAAACTGCATTCCAAAAGTTGTTTTTCCTGTTCCTGCACCCCCTGAAATTAGAATTGTGTCTCCTCTTTTGAATCCGCCTCTGTCGATTAGTTTGTCAAAATCACTAACAAGTACAGGAACGGTTTTCCTGAACTGTGTTTTTTTGTAAGTATAGTGTCCAGGGGCTTTTGATTTAAGTTCTGCTTCAGCTTTCTCAAAATCAGGCTCATCACTTTTGCCCAATAAAGAAAAGCCTTGTTTTTTAAAAGGTTTTTCTTTTGTTGATTTGAAAAAACTTTCATCTGAAGAATTCCAAAAATCAGCGCCAGAGTTGCTTGCAGAAGCGTTTCTTTCTTTTCCCTGATTGTTTTTATTAATCAAAGATTCTCCTGAGTCCCAAAAACTGTTATTAGACGTGTTTTTTTCTATAGGTTTCTCTGCATTTTTATTTTCAATAGGCTTTGGGGTGGCGTCTTTTGCTGCATCCAAAATAGTCTTTGCTTCTTCCTTGCTGACGCCTATATCAGTCATACTCTTCATTGCTTCTTCTTCCGAGGTCCCAGTATTAATAAGCCTCTTGGTAGCATCGATAAGTCTTTGTTTGTTTTCAACCATACAAGCAAATAGTATATTTTAATGAATATAAAATTGTTTAGGTGTAGAAGATAGTCTTAATAATAGCCTCTTGGCTTATTTTTTGAGTGAATTTTAATGCCGGAAAAAACTATTGAAAAAACCACTGAAAAATTTGATGTTAAAAGAGTCAAATCAGGAGTTGAAGGCCTTGATGAAATGATGAACGGAGGAATTCCACGGGGAAACTTAGTTGTTTTAAGCGGAGATCCTGGTTCTGGAAAAACAGTGTTATGTTGGCAGTTTATTTATGAAGGAATAACAAAATTCAATGAAAATGCAGTTTATGTTTCTTTGGAAGAAACAGAAGAAACTATTTATGCGGGTGCGAAAGAATTTGGTTGGGATTTGAAGAAACTTGTTGATGAAGGAAAATTATTAATAATTACAATTGAACTTTATGATTTTGAAAGATTAAAGGCCGCGGTGGAAGATAACGTAAAAGCAATTGGTGCAAAAAGAGTGGTTATTGATCCCGGGGTTATATTCAGATTATTTTTTGATCGTGAGTTAGATGCAAGAAAAAGAATTGTTTCACTTGGAAAAATGTTAAAGGCAATAGGAACAACAACAATAATCACAAATGAAATAAGCCTTGACAAAATATCCTCTTTATATGGTTTGGAAGAATACGTTGCTGACGGAGTAATACTTATTTATCACACCAAAATGAAAAATCGTTTTGTGAGAAGCATCGCAGTTCTAAAAATGAGAAACACTGAGATAGCTGAAAAATTAAAACCAGTAAAAATCACGAATGAAGGAATAAAAGTTTTGTCAAAATCAGAATTATTTGACGAGGTGTAAATAATGCCAGTTGGGGATTGGAGTGAAGAAAAACTGGAAAATCTGTTAGATAAACAAAATCAGTTACGTATAAGGGTAACTCATTCTTTGGATGGAATAAAAGAACCTTTTACAATTCTTGCATTAGTAAAGCCAAAAGAATACTCTGGAATAAGAGACGGAGTAATACAAAAATATTCAAAATCAGATGTTCAGGTTGTATTCTTGTCTTTAAATACAGGTTATGCTAAAATTGTACAGGATTTGCAAAAAGAAAAACTTGTTTCAGATAACATTTTTTTTATTGACATGATTTCTATAGAAAGAAACCTAGACCCAAAAAAAGCCTCTAATGTGGTTTATTTAGAGTCACCAACAGACTTAACTGAGGCCATGCTTCAAGTAGTAAAAAAACTTGATGAAAAATCAAGAACTATATTAGTACTGGATTCTATTTCAACACTTCTAATTTATAATGATAAATCATCTATTGAAAAGTTTGTCCACACTTTAATAGGAAAAATAAATGCAAATAAATCTTCAGCCTTACTTTTGACCTCGGATGCAAAGCAGAGTGAAGAAATAACAAAAACAATAAGCCAATTTGTTGATTTTACAATTAATTTTTAACTTCGAATTTTTTATCAAAAATCAGATTAAAAGCATACAAAATTTTTTTATCCACTGCCAAAATTTCCTCGTTAACAGAAACCTTTTCAGATTCTAATTTATTCAGAGACCAGTTTAATTGTGAAAGTTCTTTGCCTTCGGTTTCCAAATCTGATTCTAATCCTCTTAATTCTGAAGAAATATCAAGACTTGCAACCCTTTTTTCAATTTGATTAAGATCTGATTGTACATTATTAAGCTTCCAGAAATAATCTGAAAAAAAGTCCTTTTCTATAAGCTTTGACAATGCACTAAATTTCTTTTCTTTTTCTTTATCTTTGAAAGATATTGTTCCCTGTTTCACTAGTTTTTCGGCTTTCACAATAACACTCTTGAATGCTATCCCTTTCGGATCTAAAGTTATTGCCCTGGCAGGTGTACTCAAAAGAAAACCCAAAAGTTCCTTTTCTTTCGGATCAAGCATTTTAGTTGATTCTGCAACAGATTGAAGCCTCTTAAGTATTTTTTCAACAGGGGCTAATTCAGAATTAAAGTTTGCAACAAGTTCCTGTTTTTGTTTTTCAAAAGATTCCTTTTTATTTGCGAATTCATTAAGCGATTCTACTTCTTTGGAATTTTTTTTGTCAGAAATTTTCCTATCAAGCTTTACAACCATTTTTTCTTTTTCCCTTATCTTGTTTTTTGAATCAGAAATTTTCAATTCCAATTCCTCTGAAAGTTTTTTATTTCCCTTAATTTTCTCAAGAAAATCATTTATCTTTTCTAGATTAATTAGTTTTTCAGAAAATGCTTTCTTCTGAAGTTCTTCTAAAGTCTCAAGGAGTTCTTTCAGATCATTGCCGATTGAATTCACTTCATCTTTAAGCATTAATTTTGCCAAAGCAATATTTTTCCAGTAAGGCATCAAATCATTAGTAATAACTAAATTAGATTTTGTAATATACTCTCTTAGAGTATCTGATTCAAACTTAGTTGGAGGGACAATTTTTTTAGAAATCCCTTTCAACTGCCTAACAAGATTTTTTTGGGAAGTAACAACAATTTGTCTGTATTTTTTATTGCCTTCATTTAGGTCTATTTTATGGTTTTCAAACAAAGAAGCACTTTTGGTTAATCTAATTGAAAGATGCTTTATTTCCGCAAATTTTTTGGAAGAAAAATCAAGAATATCTTTCTTTTCAGCATCAAATTCACTCATAGCTAGTTTCTTTGCTTCCTCTAAAGAAACAGACTTTGCTTTTTGTTTTAAAAAATCCAGCATTCCCATAAAAAATATTCCTCTAAAAATGGTTATTAACCGCACCGATGCTCATTTGGATTCGCATCGGCACTCAACTCTAAAACCACTTAAAAACACTCCTTAAGAGTAATAATTCATGGATTGGAAAGCAAAAATGCAGGATATTGTGTCCAGAGTAAGAGAAAAGGATAATTTTGTTGTAATTCATCATTATGATGCTGATGGGTGCAGCTCAGGCGCAATAATGGTTAAGTGCCTTGAAAGAGAAGGGAAAAAAGTAACAAAAAAATGGGTTAAACAATTATACAAAGAAACAATCGAAGAAATCAAGGGTTTAGGTGAAAATTATTTGTTTGTTGACTTTGGCTCTGCCCAATTAGAATATTTAATCGAAGAGTTTGGAGATAACTTATTTGTTTTTGATCATCATGAAAAAATAAAAGCAGAACACCAAAATCATTTTTCTCCTTTCGATTATGGAATCAATGGAGGTAATGAAATAAGTGCTTCCGGAATTGCTTACCTATTCGCAAAAACCCTTAATGAAAAAAACACAGATTTAGTTACATTAGCAATTGTTGGAGCTATTGGGGATATGCAGGATTTTCATGGTTCCTTAATTGGAATGAATGCAGAAATCCTGAAAGAAGGCCAGGAAAAAAGTTTGATTGTTGTTGAAAAAGATCTGAAACTTTACGGCAGAGTAACAAGACCTCTGACTGCTTTTCTGATGTTCAGTTCCTCTCCAATGCTTCCTGAACTAACTGCTAATGAAGAAAATTGCGTAAAATTTTTACGCGAAACAGGAATCGACCTCAAAAGAGGCGAAACATGGAGAACTTATATAGACTTAAGTTCTGAAGAAAAAAAGAAACTCACTACTGCTTTGATATTACACTTACATAAATTTAATGTTCCGGAATGGAAAATTGAAGAACTAATCGGAGACGTTTATACTTTTCCAAGTGAAAACAGGAAAAGTCCTTTAAGCGACGTGAAAGAATATTCTACGTTGTTAAATGCTTGCGGTCGCCATGAAAAAGCAGAGGTAGGAATAGAAGTTTGCCTTGGGGATAGAGGAGAATTTTTGCTCACTGCAATGTCACTTATGCAGGAGCACAGGCGTCAATTAAGGCAGGGGATTGAGTGGGTTAATGCAAATGGTGTGGAAGAGGAAGAACAATATTATTACTTTGATTCAGGGGAAGAAATCAAGGATTCCATTGTTGGAATAGTGGCTGGAATGCTTTACGGCTCCGGGCTCATAGAAAACAATAAACCTATAATAGCAATAGCCAGCAATGAAGACGATTCTTTGAAAATAAGCGGACGTGCCACAAAAGAACTTCTCCAAAGGGGTCTGAACTTGGGTTTGGCATTCAGGGAAATATGTGATGATTTGGGAGAAGGCAATGAGGGAGGCGGTCACAATATTGCAGCCGGTTTGAAAATCCAGAAAGAAAAACTCCCCGAATTTAAGGAAAAGCTGAACAAAAAAATTGAAGAACAATACAATAAATCTTCTACATAATTAGTTGTTTTTTTATATATCCACAACTTACTTTACTTTACTATGACCCCAAATCCAGCTTTAAAAGAATCAAGGGGTGTTTCTGGAAAGAAGTTAGAGCCTCTGCTTAAGCCCCGTTTATTTAGATGGTTTAAAAAAGCCAGAGTTTATGGAAAGATTGATGGTGCTATTGCTTTGCAGGAAATCTGCCGCAGAACCAATGTTCCTTTTGATCAATTCAGGGTTTATGAACCAAGAGAACCAGTTGATATTGGGTGGATCAAAGGCGCTGAAAGAATTTTGGTAAGAAGCAAAGATGACCGAAAGGAATATGTCCTGGCGGGTAAGAATTCAAGAGAAATCAATGAAGTTCTTCGTTCTATTAGGCGCGGTAACAATAGCCAACGGATAATTATCCAGAAAGTTGGATTGAGAGAGCATATTTCAAGTTATGGGCAGATAAAAATTGAAGTTAATCCAATAACAGGCCAGATTAGGATAAGTTATGGGGAAAAAACACAATCTCCCGCATCTATAAAAAATAAAGGGGTTTTTGTAGCTCCTGTAAAAAAATCTTTAAGTTCAATGGCCTCAAAACTCGGCAAAGGCGAGAAGCTCCAGATTAATGACATGCTTGGCCATCCGAATGCTGCAGAAATGATTCGGGAAGTTGCACATGAAATATGCAGAGATGGGAAAGTTGCGCGCGTGAGATATGTAAGATATCTACCGCGAGGAAATAAAGGAAGCGAACCGTATTTCTATGATTTAATTTCAATTAATCGCTTTATGGTTTAACCCGCAAAAAATTAAGTAGTTTTAAATAATCTTAATAAATTAATTCTAATATGAAAAGCGTTTCAAATATTTTAATTGCAATAATTCTTGTTCTTGCATTGGTAGTGGTGCTTTTCATGCCTGCCGGTCAGGCAAGCACTAATGGATTTTTTCTATTAACTCAAAATCAGGAAGTAATAGATTCTTATTTTGTTAATGACAAACTAAACGAAGAAGTAATTCATGAAATTAATGAAAATCTTGATAATGTTCCTGAACAATTGTTTGAAT
>JBDRLP010000032.1:0-25741 GCA_043812975.1 Candidatus Iainarchaeum sp.
ATGGCACTTACAATAAAAAAACTCTCAATTAACATAGGCAAAATGGACATACTCCATGATGAGAGCATTGGAATAGCTGATGGTTACAAAGCAGGTCTTATTGGCAGAAACGGAGTAGGGAAAACCACATTACTCAAAGCAATCCTTGGAAAAATTGATTACACAGGAAGCATAGAATTCACAGGCAAAGCTGCTTACTTTTCACAGCACGTTGAACTGGACATGGATAAAACAGTACAGGAAACTATTGATGAGAGTGCAACAATCCATCACCAAGGAACATTTGAACAGGAAATAAAAGAAATAGAAAAAAAACTTGCAGATCCAGCACTATATGAGGGGGGCAGCAAAGAAATAACAAGAATAACAAACCGTTATTCAGAACTGCTTGCAAAAAAAGCAGAGCACAATTCCCCAAAACCTGTAAATAAACTAAAACCCGTTCTGCAAAAACTCGAAATTCAGGAATCATGGCTTAATCAAAAAGTCAGCTCTCTTTCCACAGGACAAAGAGCAATAATTGCACTCGCACAAATTTTATCTTCAGATGCAGATTTTCTTTTATTAGATGAGCCAACAAATCATTTGGATTTTAAGAGACTTGATATCCTTGAAAATTATTTGAAAACATTCAAAGGAACAGTACTAATGGTAACACACGACAGATATTTTCTGGATAGGGTATGCAACACAATAATAAAAATAGAAAAAGGAAAACTCAAAAAATACAACGGGAATTATTCTGCTCATTTGAAAGCACGCGAAGCAACATTCGAAGCCCAACAAACAGCTTATACTCTTGAAAATAAATACCTTGCAAATGAAAAAGACAAAATTGCAAGAATCGGAAAAAGCCCGTTGAAAGTCAGTCAGGGAAAATACAGAGAAAAACAACTGGGAAAACGCGAAGCTGTAGAAAAACCAGATTTGGATAAATCACAATTCAAAACCCACTTTGATGCTTCTCCGATAGATTCAAACATAGTTCTGGAAATGGCAGACTTATCTGTTGGTTACACAAAAGCATTAATTGAGAATATAAACCTGAACATAATCCCAGGACAGCGCACTGTATTAATAGGAGAAAATGGACTTGGAAAAAGCACTTTATTCAAAACAATTGAAGGAAGAATACCTCAGCTTTTCGGAGAACTGATTTTTGATTCGCGTGCAAAAATAGGCTATGCTGATCAGGAACTAAAAGATTTAACAAGCACAGCAACACTTTATGATGAAATACACGCTAAATTAAAAGACATGTCAAAAACCAGACAAAACTTATCAATGATGGGTTTTATTTCAGATGAGGAAGTGTTCAAGCCTATTTCACAATTATCAATGGGAGAAAAATCAAGACTTAACCTGCTTAAAATCCTCATTGAAAAACCAAATTTGCTTTTATTAGATGAACCAACAAATCATTTGGATATTGACGCGCGAGAAATCATTGAAACTGCATTCCTAAATTATGACGGGGCAATTCTTGCAATATCTCACGATAGATATTTCATAAAAAAAATAGCACACAGAATACTAAAAGCAGAAAACAAAACAATCAAAGAAATCCCATTAAAAAATTGGATGGATTAGTTTTGTTTTTGTTAGGTTCGCCTGACGGCTTTAGATTTCAATCAGACTAAACTCCGCAAACTGTTTTGATTATAGTACCGTCAGCAGCAACAGTGAAAACGTATTCATCTCTATCATCGCCAGTGACATTTTCAAAAGAAGGATATAGAACAAAGACATTATAAAAAACAGAATTAATTTTTACTGCCCTTTCAATTTCTATCCCTTGAGGAAGCGCTTTATGCGGAGCAAAAATAAAATCACTAACAACCTGCATTGCCTCGGCTTCACTTGTAACAACAGTGTTTCCTTCAAACAGAATCTGGTCAGGCCCCTCATCGCACCAGCACAAATCAGTCATACAACCAAACAAACTACAAACATCTTCCATTGAATTTACACATTCACTTTTAACAGGAGCTGATTCTATTCCGTTAAAATAAGCAGGCCTAGGTGGTTCATTACAACCTGAAAATAAAAGTATTAAAACCAATAAAAAAATCAGAAGCTTCATTTACTCCCACTTCCCAAAAAAACTGTCAATGTTAAAATAATAATCAATTATTTCACCATTTTGGCACTCAACCTTGAGAACATCATACATTTTGTCCTGCGCATCATAATCAATTGTTTGCTCAAGAACTTCTTTTGGACCGCCGCTTTCAGGACATGCCTTATCAGTTAAGTAATCGTACTCCATTCCAACACCCACTTCCTCATTGTCAGCCTGAATTACAATTGCATTCTCAATCGTAGTGCCTTTTTCAACTGGTTCGGTACAACCGCTAAAAGCAACTAACACCAAAATCACAAAAATCGCTTTTTTCATGTGCAAATATAGGTTAAATGTAATATATAATTATTATTAATACAAAATAATTTGCTAATGAATACAAAATAATTTGCTAATGAATTTAAAATAAGTTATAATTCTAATTTCTATTGAGCAATATGACTAAGAATATTAAAAAAATAGTAAAAGAAAGTTATACTAAAATTGCAAAAGAAGAACAAGGATGCTCCTGTTCTAATGACCGAATATCAAAATCAATAGGTTACAGTGAAGAAGAACTATCAAACGTGCCAGAAGCAAACATGGGGCTTGGTTGTGGTAATCCTACGGGTCTGGGGGAAATAAAAACAGGAGATGTTGTTCTGGATTTGGGAAGCGGAGCAGGAATTGATTGTTTTTTAGCATCAAAAAAAGTGGGAGATACCGGAAAAGTTATCGGAGTGGACATGACTGAAGAAATGATAAAGCGAGCAAAAGAAAATTCTAAAAAATATGGTTACAAAAACACCGAATTCCGATTAGGAGAAATTGAAAAACTCCCAGTAGAAGATAATTCCATTGACGTGATAATAAGCAACTGTGTGATAAATCTTTCACCAGATAAGGAAAAAGTTTTCAGAGAAGCACACAGAGTACTAAAAGAAAATGGTAAAATGTACGTTTCAGATATTGTACTATTAGAAGAACTTACCAAAGAACAAAGAGAAAATGATGAACTAATTTCCTGTTGTGTTGGAGGAGCACTCTTGAAAGAAGAATACTTAAAAAAAATTCAAAGTTCGGGGTTAAAAGCAAAAATACTCAACGAAGATAAAGAAATAAGCAAGAGACAATACAATGGTCTTGCATTGGAAAGCTTGAAACTAGAAATTACAAAATAACACACATATCTGGCAATTCAACAAAAATTTAATACTTAGACAAGCTTTTTATAAAGAAACACTGCATAATTTATTAAGAAAATGAATAAATTAAAATAAATAATTGCAATCGATGGGGGCCGAGCAATGTACACAGTTGAAACACTTGATTATTCTATTGAAAGAACCAAATCATGCATACACGGATTAGACGAATTGATTCAAGGCGGATTTCCAAAAGGAAATCTTATTGTTGTTTCTGGCGGTCCGGGAACAGGAAAAACTGTTTTTTGCTGGCAATTTCTTCACGAGGGAATTAAACAGTATGATGAACCAGGAGTTTATGTGGCTTTGGAAGAACCAGACATAAACATTGTAAGAGGCGCTAAACAATTTGGCTGGGACATGCTGGAACACATAGAAAACGGAAAATTACAAATAATTAATTCTGAACTTTACGATTTTGACAGGTTAAAAGAAGCAATTGAAAACTCAATCTTCAGTATTGGTGCAAGACGTGTTGTTATAGACCCCGGAGTAATATTCAAAATGTTCTTCACTGATAAATTTGATGCAAGAAAAAGAGTAATGTCTCTTGGAAAAATGTTAAAACAAATAGGCTGCACAACAATAATTACAAGCGAAGCTGATTCAAATGGAAACGGACAAATTTGGGGATTAGAAGAATTTTTAGCTGATGGAGTAATACAGTTACATCATACAGCAATTAATGATAAGTTTGAAAGAAAACTAGGAGTCATAAAAATGCGTGGCACTAGAATTGCTGAAGAACGAAAAAAAATGGAAATAACTGACAAAGGAATAGTTGTCAACGGGAAAAAACTTCACAAATAATAGAACAAACTATCAACAATCTGACCCAATCCTATTTTATTTTCTCACAACCAATCAATAGGTATGCAGGAAACACTGAATTTTGGGAAAAGTGAAAAAAAGAAAGTAAAGGAAGTTCTGGCTAATTTTGAAGAAGCTGAAACAACTAATTATTTTGAAGAAAAACGAGCAAAGCATGAAGGCTGTACAATTACCCTTTATGATTCAGGAAAATTATCAATTCAGGGAATGGCTGCTTCTAAGGTAAAAGAAGAAATTCTTTCAGCAATGGGTTTAGAACAGGAATTAATTATTGGAATAGATGAAACCGGAAGAGGAGAAAGAGACGGACCAATGGTTATTGCAGGAGTTTTGGCTGATAAAAATTCTTTAAGAGAAATGAGAGACAGTAAAAAAGTAAGCGATATTGCAGGCAAAGAAAAAATTATTTCAGAAAAAATGTTAGGGTCGGTTATTGTTTCTTTAAATTCTGAATTAATTGATTTTGCAAGGAATAATGGAAAAAATCTGAACGAAATCGAAGCAGAAATAATTGATAATATTGCAGCAACTCTTTCTTCTTTTGGAGGAGCAAAAATAATTGCTGATGGTGCTCCTTTGAAAGTTAAAAACAAAAAAATTAATTTCAAACCAAAAGCTGATGATTTAGAACCTGTTGTTGGTGCTGCTTCCATTATTGCAAAACACTCAAGAAACAACTCTCAGGATAAAAAAGAAAGAAAAACTTGGAAAAGAAAAAACGACGAGTAATAATTTACTCGCTTATTTCTTCCCTTGAACCATCTTCATTGTACTTGTAGTTTTTATCGTCTTCTTCGTCTTTAGTTTTTGCGTGCGAACCATCACAAAATGGTTGGTTTTTACTTAAACCACACATACAAATCCATTTTGATTCTTCACCAACTTTTACTTCCATTGGCGCTTTATCTTCTTTTACAATTAATCTTGCCATTAAAAAATCACCTGAATATAATAAGGAATAAAACGATATAAATAAGCATTCCAATAATTCAAAAAGAGTAGAATTAAGCTGTTGATCTGTAAACCATTTTATGCAATTGTTTTGGTGAAAGTTTTCTTGTTTTCTTTTTTCCATTGCCCTTAAAAGAACGGGATTTTATAGTCATATTTTTGTTCTGTAACTCTACAAGAATTTCTTTAATGCCGATTATTTCTGCTTCAACAGTTGAACGAAAATTATCAAGCTTTTCAACCTTTCTTTTGAAAGAAGGACTTACTCCTTTAGAAGTTGAATCCTCTAATTGCTTTTCCAAAATATAGAGCCTTTTATGAGCTAATTCAATTTTTTTTTCGAGAGGCATTAAATTAATGTTTTTCGGATGAATAATCACTGCTCCAGGTTCATCTTCTTCAACAACACTGTTTCTTGTTTTTGTTGAACCTACAAAAAACAACAAGACATTTCCAAATACTAATGAAACTATTAATACCACTAAAAATATTGTTATCGGCATACTAAGAAATTGGCTCAAAAAGGTATTTTAAATGTTGTTGCCAAACAAAGTATTAAAATTCTTACCAGTAGCCTCTGAAACAGCTTCAAAATCAACTTTTTTGAGTTCTGCTACTTTTTCACAAACCTTCGGAATCCAAGAAGGTTGAGATTGCTCTCCATTAAAAGAAACAGGAGCATCTGTTTCAAGCAAGAGGTTTTCAAGAGGAATTTCCTTTACAATCGATGCTGAACCGGCATCATTCATTATAATCGGGCCACAGGAAAGATAATACCCAAGAGAAACAGCCCTTACAGAGGTTTTTTTGCTGTTAGTAAACCAGTGCATAAGCACTTTTTTAGCCCCCCTTTCCTCTAAAATGTCAAGGCATTTGGTTTCAGCATACCTTGAGTGAATTACCAAAGGCCTATTGTTCTGGATTGCCAAATCTATAAAATGCCTGAATAAGTGTTCCTGAAACTCTTTCTGAATTTCGTCAGTATGCTTAAAATCAAGGCCTATTTCTCCAATAGCAGTGGCTTTTGAAAGGTTATTTTTAATTAACTCATAAGCCTCTTTCTGTTCAATTTCACTCATTTTAAGCAGATCCGCGGGGTGTATTCCGAGAGCAATTTTTATATTTGAGAATCTTTCAGCAAGGCTGAGGTTTGCTTCAATACTTTTTTTGTTTGTAGCATTGGAAAGAACTAATTTGACATTCTCTTTTTCCGCATCCTTCATTATTTCTTCGGGGTTTTTGAACCAATCTAAATGACAATGTGAATCAACTAACAATTTACACACCTTTTATAAAATTTCTCCCACATAATCGATTAAGAACAAAAAACATATATGGTTGATGTCAATGCAGGAAAATGAAGAAACTAACCAGAAAACAAATCAAGAAACTAACCAGGTTACACCACCTACTAAAGAACAGTTCATGGATGCTGGTGCAAAAAAACAGGAAAAAAATACAGGGGTGCCGGTTTACTTAATGGCAATGCTTGTTCTTCTTGGACTTTTAATCGGCCTTGGAATCAATATGTTGTTTTTTCCTCAGCCTGAAATTCCAGACCCTGGAATTAACCCTGATTTGAACAACATCAATGATACTGAATACAGATCCGTGCCAATTACAATGATTTATACGGAGGATTGTGTTTCATGCAGAACAACAAACACAATAGAGGAACTTTTTATTGTCAGGCAAATACCTTACACTCTAAATAAAGTAGAATTTAGTTCCGCAGAAGGACAGGAACTACTAAAACAATTTGATCTTGAAACTTTACCAACCGCACTTATTGATGCCGAAAAAATAAAGTTTTATCCTTCAACTAAAACAAACTTTGATGGGGTTTTCAAGCTGCAGAATAACAAGTACATTGCGCCTGAATTAAATCTGGATAATGATTCTTATTATTCAAGTTATTATCTTGAAAAACCAGTTGAGTTTTGCAGATCCGAAAAACCATCAATAGTTCACTTTGATGATTATTATTCAGAAGAAAGCATCAACGCAAAAAACACACTCTACGCATTCATGAATGATTTTAACACAAGTGTTGATTTCAAATTCAGTTTTACACAGCTTGTTTCAAGAGATGAAAACGCAGTTATTGGAAACATTTTTCTTACATGTGCAGGAGAACAAAACCAGTATGTTGAACTTGAACAGATGATTACAGGAATTTACTGTAACAATCCTTTCAAAGGAGACGAAACAATAATCACCGTCCCTGAAATAACAGGGTGCAGAACACTAAGTGAACACTACGGAACTGCATTAAGCCAATTTGAATTAGATGTTGCCTTAGGAAGAACAAGTGTTGATATTAATTCATTCCTTAGTTGTATAGGAAATAAAGATGTTTTATTAAATAATGCAGAAAAAAATGCAGCTGACTTAGGTTTAACAAAAATTCCTCCAGGAGGAATATTCCTGCTTGATTGTGAAGAAACAACTTCTTTAACAAACCTAAAAAAAGATTTTTGTAATAAGCACCCTGAAATAGAGGCCTGTTCTGATGAAGGAACAGAACAATAGTGTTTTTCTTTTCAAAGACGAAAAATATTCCTGTCCAAAAACAGTTTATTTTCCGTCAGAGGACTCCTATTTTTTAGCAGAGAATGTTTCAGTGCCAAAAAATTCTTTTGTGATTGATTTAGGCTGTGGTTCAGGAATACAAAGTTTGAATGTGTTAATGCAAGGTGCTTCAAAAGTAATTGCAATTGATATTAATGAAGAGTGCCTTGAAACAACAAAAAATAATTGTGAACAAGCAGGTTTTGCAAAAAAAATTTTTACTTTAAAATCAAGTTTGTTTGAAAACTATTCCGGAGAAAAAGCAGATGTCATAATATTTAATCCTCCTTATGTTATTAGTGATGAAATAAAATACCTTAATCTTGATGGCGGGAAAAAAGGAAGAGAAACTCTGGACAGGTTTCTTAAACAGTTCCCAAAACACCTGGAAAAGAAAGGTGTTTGTTTTTTTCTGCAAACCGACCTCAATGGTTACAAAGAAACTGAAAAAATGTTAAAATCGACTAGGCTTAAAACCAAAATTGTTGCCAAAAAAAAGAGTTTTTTCGAAGAACTCTCTGTTTATAAATCTGAATTTTAATTTCTAAGTCATTCCTTTGTCTCGCCTTTTCTTTTCAAGAGCTAAAAGTTTTTGAAGTGCTCTTGCTTGTGCTTTATTTCCGTTCCTCAAAGCAGCCTGATATTCAGCTAATAGATTACTTCCTGAAGATCGATTCCTTTTCCCGCTTCTCTTCCAACTAGTGGATGCTTGACGCGATGTGCCTTTTACCATGAAAAATCACTTAATAGTAATACTAATAATTATGTCAAATTTAAATGTTTGTTTTATTAGTTTGCCTAAACACGAATAGTTGTTTTTAAAACGATTTATCCTGAACTTTCTTTATGCCAATTAATGCTTCTATTGAATTTGACCAGGCTAAAGAAAAATATGATGCGGCAGAAACACCAAGCGAAAAGCTTGCTGCTTTACAGGAAATGCGTTCTACTGCTCCATCACACAAAGGAGCTGAACACCTTAGGGCAGAAATATCAGGAAAAATATCCAAACTTAAAAAAGAAATGGAAAAACAAAAAATCCAGGCAAAAAAATCATCAGGACATTCAATTAACATCAAAAAAGAAGGAGATGGTCAGATAACAATTCTTGGTTTGCCAAATTCCGGGAAGAGCTATTTACTGAAAGAATTAACAGGAGTTAATGTGTTAATAGCTCCATACCCTTTTACCACTACAAAACCAGAAATTGGAATGATGGATTATAAAGGTGCAAAAGTGCATCTTGTTGAGGTTCCTGCTATTGTAAAAGATGCGAGCAAAGGAAAATCAAATGGTGCAAAATTATTGAGCTTGGCAAGGAATGCTGATGCAATTATAATAACTTATTCTGATGATAAGGAAAAAGAAATTGTTATAAGGGAATTAAAAAATTCAGGAATTATTGTTAATAGAAAAAAACCAAAAATATTGATTACGCACTCGCAGTACAAAGGAATTACTATTTCTGGAAAACAGTTTCTTAAAATGAGTCTGAAAGATTTTAATTCTGTACTGAAAAGTTTTGGAATTCATAATGCAAGTGTTATATTAGAAGAAGACACTACTATTGAAAAAATCTCAGAGGCTTTGGATGACACCATTGAATACAGAAATTGTTTATTAGTTAAAAAAGGCATGCATTATGAAAAAGAAAAATTGAAAGAAAAAATTTTTTTTCTACTGGAAAAGATTATTGTTTACACAAAAAGACCTGGACAGGAACCTGATTACAAAGACCCGGTCGTTCTGAAAAACGGATCTACTATAACAGAAGTTGCTAACTTTGTTCATAAAGACGTTGCAAAAAACCTTAAGTATGCCAGAGTGTGGGGTTCGAGTAAGTTTGATGGTCAGAGGGTTTCAAAAAAATACAAATTAAAAACAGGGGATGTTGTTGAACTATCATAATTATTTTTTATTAGAAGATTTTTCTGTATCATCAAGATTCTGAACTTCAATTCCTTTAGTATCTACTTTTTGAGGCGGCTTGTTTTTCCTAATGTAAAAAGAAATCCCTACTAAAAATAGGATTCCGAAAACCAAAAGAATAACATAAATGTCCCTGTTCTGAACATCAAGAGAAAATGATTTTTCCAATAAATGCCTTCCGTTAGAATCATCAAACCAAACTCTCAAAGAAAGATTTTTCCTTCCAATGCCGCTCCCAAGAGAAAACAAAAACTCAGTATTAGAAACTGTCTGACCAGGCTCAATGAAATCTAATTCAAAAGGCAGGCTATCAACAACAACTGAATCAGTAGAAACAAGCTCTGCTTTAATATTATGAATTTTCTCGGAAGAGTTATTTGTTAAATCAAAGAAAACACTCCCGCTTTCATCAGGTCCAAGGGAAGTTCTGCTTAATCTCGCATTAAAAGCAAGTCCTGAAGGTTCAACCATTAAACTGGTTAAAGATGAATTTGTCATTTCAGATACTCCAAAATCAGCTCTTATTTCAAGGGGCTTAGCAGAAATATCAAGCGCTTTTACATTGAAAACATGTTCCTCTTTAGCTCCTGGTAACATCTTTCTGATAGTAAAATGTCTGTCAACCCTGTCTTCATTATCAACAACAAGCGAAAGTTCTTCAGGAACACTCAAAGAAACCTGAACATTTTCCACAGGATTATTAGAAATATTAACAATCACAAATTTGTATTCCTTAACCTCAAAAGGATACAAGGAAGTATCACCATCAGCACTTGTGGGTTCTATAATAAGTGCAACCTGCGCACTTGCTATTGAAGAAACTAATAACAAAAACAAAAATACAAAAATTTTATTCATAAATATCCAGCTCCTCTGGTTTTTCAGCAACCATACCTTTGATCTTTCCCCTGTTATTAAATAAATACAAAATAATTAAAACCACTACAAGTAAACCCGCTATTAAAAATAGGAAATCCTGAGAAATTCCAGGATTATAAATAACTTCCTTGAATCCTTTTTTGTAAACAGCAATAGCCGCAGCAATTGCTGTTAAAGCATATTCTTTTGCACCATCAAAATTCCTTTCTGATTCAAACTTTATTACTCTTGAATAATCCTGTTCAAGTTCTCTTACTTTTGACTGATTTTCCCAAAGAGATTTATTTTCAGGAGCAAGGATATAACTCTGAATTTCAAACAAAGAAGAAAATTCCGTGTCCTTAGAAATTTTTTCATTATCCCCGTAAATCAGATTGTAAACTTCATCTTTTGCAATTCTGTTATCAAGTTCATCAAGTAAAGAGTCTCTTCTCAAAGAACTTGTAAATAAGGCTGAATCAAAAGACTCATTAATTTGAGCAGCATCAAGATTGTAATTTCTTAGGGCCTGTGACCCTTGAGAGAGCTCTAAAATTGAAAACAATTGAGATTTTGTCTGAGCATCAAAGTCAGCAAGGGAAATTTCGTTCTTTAACTTATCAACGTTGCTTTTATAAGAAAGACTTGAGTCATTCAAACTTGAAATTGAATCAAACACATCATCATAAGCATTATTCATTTCTGTAAAAGATTCCTCTGATGGTTTTGTTACAAAATCATTCTCAACCTGTGAAGCATCAGCAATTTTTCCGGAAATTTCAGAAGCATCAGAAGCCATTCCCTGCAACTCGTTTTTCAAAGAAGCAAGATTTGCAGAAAACCCTTCGCTGTTCAGAGTTGTTTCAACAGCATTCAGCTGAAAAATTTCATCATTAAACTCCAGAGCCATCTCATTGAAAATAGTCTGGTACTTTTGTGTAAAAACCCAGTCAACTCCCGGATTGGATGAGATTGATGATTTTAACAACTGCAGTTCCCTCAGGTTTTCAGCAATCCCGAAAAGATCCCTGTTAATCGCCCTTGAAACTGAAAGTTCACCGGATTTAACGTCTACTGCAAAATAAGTAAGAACTGTATTTCCTGCGGTTAGAGGAATAACCCAGTATTCATCATCATTCACTTGCATGGTTACATTTGGCGGAGTATACGTTTCACCATCATAAAGGAAATGGTTGGAATTTGCCACAAAATTTACTGCATCATTGCTGGAAATTGCAAAAACAAGCGAAGCGCTGAATAAAGCAAAAATAACCAGAAAAACCCTGAATTTCATCTATTTAAATAAAGCGTTGAATAATAAAAACCTTATTAATGGCAAAATATAGGTTAATTTAAATATCAAGGGTTTCTTCTTTTTAGTATGAGTTCAAAACTAGTGAATTTTCTAAATTCCCTGATAACCGCAATCCGCGCGGGAAACATGCGGGACTTAAAGAATATTGCAAATGACGCCATTAAAGAAGCTACTTTAAACAGCGACACTAAACTTGCAGAAACAGCTGTGCTTGCTTACACATTTTACAAATTTTATTCCAAAGAACACATAATCAAAAATGATAGCTGGCCAAAAGTACGGGAAATAATAGTTGATTCTCTGGAAAAAAGTATTCAGGCAGCAATGAACAACAAAGATGAAAATTTTAACAAAAATATTCAAAGTGTTGTAAAAGAAATCAAGGTTATTGATGACAGGTTAAGCCACTATGCAAGGAACATTTATGAAAAAGCAAAAATCAAACAAGCATCAACAGCATACGCATTAGGAATGAGTATTGGACAATCCGCAATCCTTACCGGAGCTGATCCAAAACAATTACAAATGTATATTGGTGCAACAAAAATCCACGATGAACAAAAAAACAGCAAAAGTCTTAATGAAAGATTAAACAGCTTGAAGGAGTTGCTTAAAGAATGAAAAAAATTGTTGTTGATTCAAGCAGTTTAATTACAATGTCCAGCAGCTGTATTCTCAAAATAATGAAACACCTTACAGAAAAAGAAAGTATAAAATTTATAATTCCTGAATCAGTTTACTATGAAAGTGTAGAAAGGCCGCTTAAAATAAAAAGATTTGAACTTAATGCTGTGAGAATCAGGAGTGCGGTACAGGAAGGCTATATGGAAATAAAAAAAACAACTCCGCAAATAAAAAAAACAATGGATGAGTTAAGCACTATAACAGCAAACATTTGTTCTGCAAATGGACAAAAATTAAGGTTAATTAATTTAGGAGAAGCTGAAACTTTGGCTTTGATGAAGGAACTAGATTCAAAAATTCTCCTTATTGATGAAAGAACAACAAGAATGTTGATTGAAGAACCAGAAAATGTAATGAGTTTTCTGGAAAGAAGACACAGATGCAAAGTTACTCTTAATAAAGGGGAAATGAGTAATTTCAGAAACTTTTTTAATAAAATACAAGTAATAAGATCTGTTGAGTTAATAGCATTAGCTTATGGAAACGGTGCTTTTGAACAGGAAATACCAAAATCCAAACAGGCTCTTGAAGCAGCACTTTTTGCAGCCAAGTATGCAGGATGTTCCGTTTCCGCTTCAGAAATTAAGGAATTTATTAGAGAGGTGAGAAATTGATTACTTTAGCAGAAAAAGCTGATACAAAAGAACTGAACGAAATCATTTCCAAAGAATTTCCTTACAAAAAACTTTCAAAAGAAAACATAGCTCAAAGAATCAAAAACCCCTCTACAATTATACTGAAAAAAACATTCAGAAAGCGGATTGCTGGTTTCATTGATGTTGAGGTAAAGGAAAACACGGGTTTCATAAATGCGATTTCTGTAAAAGAAACCTACCGGAGAAAAGGATTCGGAAAAGAACTCATAAATTGTGCTCTTGAGGTTTTAAGGCAGAATAATATTCTTGAGGCAAAACTGCTTGTGAAAAAAGAAAATCTAATGGCTAAAAAATTTTATGCCTCGATAGGATTTACATTCCAGATAATGCACAGCAAAAAAATCGAGGACTCGATAATAGAAGTATGGAGAAAAGAACTCCTTGAAGAAACAAATTATTTAAACTAAAAAAATAATCAATAAGCTTTTGCAAAATAAACCATTTCTTTGGCTTCTTTACCGCACTTCACGCATTTTCCTGAAACATTTTTCTGGTCAAACGGAATGCATCTGGAAGTTGCGGTTGTTTCATCCTTGATTTCTTCTTCACAGGAACTTGTATGACAGAACAAAACAAAAACCATTTTCTTATTACTAATTGCTTTTTTGAATTCGCTCCAGTTTTTAGCTTCAACAATATTAGCATTCAAAAACTTTTTTGCTTTTTTGAACATGTCAGCGTGCATTTCTTCCAGAATTTCACTGACTCTTATTTTGATGTCTTTTTCCTTGACAAATTCTTTTTTACCATTGTCTCTTCTGACAACAACCACTTGTTTCTTTTCAAGATCCTTTGGACCAAGTTCTATTCTTACTGGAATTCCTTTTAATTCCCAGTCACTGAATTTCCATCCAACGCTGTAATTATCCCGGTTGTCAACAAAAGCATTGACTGATTTTAATTCCTTTTCAAGTCCGGAGCATTTTTTCAGTACTTTTTCCCTGGTTTTTTCAAACAAAATAGGAACAATAACTGCTTTCTGCTTTGCAATCCTCGGAGGCAACACTAAACCTTTATCATCTCCGTGAACCATTACAATAGAACCAATAAGCCTTGTTGAGAATCCCCATGAACTTTGCCAAGGCAATTGTTCCTTGCTTCCCTCATCCAAAAACTTTAATCCAAAACTTTTTGCAAAACCCTGCCCAAGATTATGGGATGTTCCCATCTGCAGAGCTTTTCCATCCGGCATTAGTGCTTCAATTGTTGTTGTGTACAAAGCACCTGCAAACTTTTCAGCATCAGTTTTTACTCCCGAAATAACAGGAACAGCCAATAATTCCTCAACCAGTTTTTTATACTCATTCAAAAATAATCTTACTTCCTTATCACATTCTTCTTTAGTAGCATAAACACAATGTCCTTCCTGCCACAAAAATTCCCTTGTCCTCAAAAATAATTTTGTCTGCTTTACTTCCCACCTGAGAACATTACACCATTGATTTATTCTAAGAGGAAGGTCTCTCCATGAGCGAATCCATTTTGCATAAGAATCATACATAATAGTTTCAGAAGTTGGCCTGATTGCCACTCTTTCCTCATCATCGTCCTTTTTTTCAATCCACGCAAGTTCAGGCTCAAAACCCTCTGCGTGTTCTGCTTCTTTTTTGAAAAAACTTTCAGGAATCAAAAGCGGAAAATAAGCATTACTTACTTTGTGCTTGCCAATAGCCTTGTTGAAATAACTCTGGATAGCTTCCCAAAGAGCATAACCGTGCGGCCGAATAATCATAAACCCCTTTACAGGACCGTAATCAGCTAAACCAGCTTTCTGGACTACTTGATTATACCACTCGCTGAAATCCTCATGCTTTTTGACTGTGATTCCTAATGTTTGTTCTTCTGCCATTTTACCACTAAAGAATAATCATAAGAGTAATTAAAAGATTTAGGTTTAGACTAGAGTTTTTAAAAAAAAGAAAAAGGTGTGGGACCAGGAGGATTTGAACCCCCGTCGTAAGCTGATTCGGAGTCTTTTCCCGAGGGTTTTTTTCCCGTGGAAAAAAAGGCTCTCCCAAAGCTTAAATGCTACCAGACTACACCATAGTCCCATTCTTGAAACCCATAGTGCCAACGCCAGTGCTAACTGGCATATCGTACCCAACCGACGAAACGGTTGGGCTACACCATAGTCCCAAACTCAAGAATTTCTGTATGACAAGTATTTTAAAGCAATAATTTACACACAAAAAACATATTATAACAATCTACCAATAAAAAATATATGGATTTTTCAGAATTAGCAGGTTATTTTGATAAAATAGAGAATATTAGTTCCCGCCTTGAAATGACTGTTATTCTGGCAGAATTACTGGAAAAAGCCAAAAAAGATGAAATAAAACAGATTATTTATCTTTCACAGGGGATTCTGGGGCCTAACCACATTGCACTGGAAGCTGGGTTAGGGGAAGGTTTGATTGAACAGGGTCTTGCTAAAGCTAATGGTTATTCAAAAGATGAAATAAAAAAAAGCTATAGGGAAATCGGAGACCTTGGTCTGGTAGCAGAAAAATATTCTGAAAAAAAGAAACAACAAGCATTATTTTCAGAAAAACTTTCAATAAAAAAAGTATTTGAAAATTTTTTAAAAATGTCAAACCTTGAGGGAAAAGGAAGCCAAGAATCAAAACTCAAAATGTTTGCGGAACTATTAAACAGTGCTTCACCAAAAGAAGCAAAATACATTGCAAGAATCCCCCTTGGAAATTTAAGGCTTGGAGTTGGCGACCCGACAATAATGGATTCACTTGCAACTAATTATTTTTCAGAATTTACAAAGGACAAAAAAATAGTGAAAGAAATTGAAGCAGAATTAAAAGAAAAGAAAGCCGGAGGTACTCGTAAGAGTGAAGAAAAAAGGAATGACGAATTTGAAAGAAAAGCAAAAGCAAGAATAAGAAAAATGATTGAAACAAGGTATAATATTCATTCTGATCTTGGAGCAATAGCAGAAAAACTGAAAGAAAAAGGCCTGAAAGGTCTGGATGAACTGCAGATAAAAGCAGGAACTCCAATAAGGCCAACACTTGCTGAAAGGCTTCCATCAGCCAAAGAGATTGTGGAAAAAATAGGCAAGTGTATTGTTGAAGCAAAATATGATGGTTTCCGATTACAAGTACATAAGAATAAAAAAGAAGTAACTATTTTTTCAAGACAAAGTGAGAACATGACTGAAATGTTTCCGGATATAGTTGAAGCGGTAAAGAAACAGATTAAGGCAGATGAAGCAATTTTTGAAGGAGAAGCACTTGCATTTAATGAAGAAACACAGGAATATTTTCCATTCCAGATTACAATTCAAAGAAGAAGAAAATATGATATTGAAAAAAAAGCTATTGAATTTCCTTTGAAACTTTTTGTATTTGATATTATGTTCCTTAATGGAACAAACTGGATGGAAAAACCATTCATCGAAAGAAGAAAAAAACTTGAAAGCATAATTAAAAAAGGAAATTTGATTGAACCGACAAAAAAGATTTTTACTGATGACCCTGAAAAAATAGAAAAATTCTTTTTAGAAAATGTAGAAAGTGGTTTGGAGGGGATTATTGCAAAAGACCCGACTGCAAAGTATATTGCCGGAGCCAGAAAGTATGCTTGGATTAAACTAAAAAGAAGTTACAAAGGAGAACTGAACGATTCTGTTGATGTTACAATAATAGGTTATTTTGAGGGAAAAGGAAAAAGAACCCAGTTCGGTTTAGGAGGGCTTCTTACTGCAGTTTATGATACTGAAACAGATTCCTTCAAATCAGTTGCGAAAATAGGAACAGGAATGACTGAGGAAATCCTTAAAGAACTTGAATCTAAGCTTAGTAAAATAAAGGAAAAAAAGAAGCCTGCAAGAGTAGATTCAGGAGTAGAACCTGATTTTTGGGTAAAACCAAAATATGTGATTGAAGTTGTTGCTGATGAAATAACCAAAAGCCCAACCCATACTGCAGGAAAAGATTCAGGCCAGGGTTATGCACTCAGATTTCCAAGAATGATTAAATTCAGGGAAAAGAAACCAGAAGAATCAACCACTGTAAAAGAAATTATCCAGATGTATGAAAAACAAGGTAATGTACAGCTAAAAGATGCTTAAATACACGAAATTATATACTACTTTACCTATTTTTTAAAGCATGGGAAAAGTAAGTTATTGGATAGAAAAAATTCTTTACTTAAGCATTGGTTTACTGGTTGTTGTACTTTTGCTTGGTTGGTTAAAAATCTGGAGTATGGATCTGAACAATTATTTCCTGTTTGTGGGTGACTTTGAAAGCGTTCTGGTTTTGATTGTAATTGTAACAGGAATAACTTTCGTTTTAGAAAAACTCTGGAAATGGGAAATACACCAGATTTTCAAGCCTAAAAGGAGGAGAAGATAATGGTTGAGTTTTCAGTTTTCAAATTAGCAATAGCTTCAATTATTACAATAGCATTGCTGTTAATTTTAATAAATTTATTTAGTAATTCTCCAGAAGAAACCATTAGAATTTTGAGGGAATCCATTGACCTTGCACAGGCCAATGAAGGAAAATTATTTACAAAAGATCTCCTCCTGAACAGAGATTTTGCAGTAAAAGCATCTTTGTTAGATTCACCAAGCAGGAATGCGAGGTTTGAATGCACAAGCGCAGGAACATGCGACCCTAACAAAATTACTATTGAACCAAGAAAATTAATTGTGAAGAATCAATTTTTAGTGCCTGCTCATTTCAGGTGCAAAAGAAAAGAAATCCTAAGCGATTGTGTTGTTTATTTTGGCGAAACACCAGCAAATCTTGAAACAGAGATAATTGCTTTGGAAGAAAATGTTAAAACAGGAGAAAATATCAGCATTGCATTTGAAACAACAAACAACGGTTCTCTTGATGCAGTTGATAATCATTACAAAATTGAAATTTTTCAAATAAAAATAGATGGTCCTGTTGAAAACCTGATTTTGAAGAGAGAACTTTTTGGAGAAATTGATTTATTAAATCCAAAAGAATCCAAAATAGTTTCACAAAACTTTACACTTGACCTTGGAGGAAACTATTTAGCAAGGGTTACTGCAGAAGGAGAAGATTCCGGAATAGGTCTTGATGAAAAACGGTTTATTACAGAAGGAGGTATTTCTGCTTCATGTATTACAAACGGAATTGGAAAAAGTTTCCTTGAAGGGGGCTTCTGTAAAACACCATATCTTTGCAGCGATTGTGTATATGGTTATGAGTGCTCTGCAAGATGGAAAGAAGAAGGACTAGAACCTTCATCAATAGAAGAAGTATTTAGGGATAAGGTTTACGTGAAAACAGACCCTATAATCGGGCAATGCAATTAGAAAATTGTTACTTATCAACTAACTCTGCTTTAATAATTTCTAAATGACCAGTCATTTCATTTTGCATTACTTTTTTTGTTTCAACCAATTTTAACTTTTTTTTAAAAATCGGGCCGTCAACAACAAGACTTTCATATTCTCCGCCTTCTCCTGCAACATGAAAACCTATTTTTTTATTAAGCTCCAAAAATTTATCGAAAACTTCATCATCAATTTTTTCCCCAAGGAACTCTTTACTCAAACCCTGAGAAGCAATTCCAGTTATTATAACTTCAAAACCTGCGTCAAGAATTTCCCGCAAATATTCAGCTTGATTTTTGTGCCAATGAGGGGCAAAACAATCCAAACCTAAAGAATCACAAATTCTTTTCACTCTATCATACTGGTATTGTGAGAACAATGCTCCTGCACCTATTCCGGTAAGATTGTATTTTTCTTTTGCTTTCTTGATTGCAATTTCAAGATCCTCAAGTTCTTTTTCTTTTTCACCCTTAGTGCTATGAATAAGTAATGGCAAACCTAAAGCTTCTGCCTGCAATTCAACCATGTTTATTGCCGGGGTGTGAAACATCCAACTAGCCTTGTTTTCAGACTTCATTGTAATTAGACAGCCAATATTTTCATCTTTAGACATATAGTGGAAAAGCGTGAAAACCGAGTCCTTGCCGCCTGAAAACAATACTCCAATCATAAAAAATATGCTGTGGATAAGGGTTATAAAATAAAATGCCAAAATTCAGGGAACAAAAACATATTTAATTGTTTAACACTTATTCTATTAAATTAAACTTATTTGGGGGTTTTTGGAAATGGGTTATGAAAAAGATTTACTGATTTTACCTTTTGATCATAGAGGTTCGCTTTTGAAAAAATTATTTGGAATTGAAGGACGAGACCCTACTCCTGAAGAAACAGAAAAATATTCTGATTTAAAATATATGATTTATGAAGGTTTTCTGAAAAGTCTTGAAATGGGCGTGCCAAAAGACAAGGCTGCTATTTTGATTGATGCTCAGTTTGGAATGAAAATTATTGAAGATGCAAAAAGCAAAGGCATAATGGTTGCAATGCCGACAGAAAAATCCGGCCAGAAAGAATTTGATTTTGATGAACCGGATTTTAAAGCACACATTCAGAGAGTTGACCCTACTTTTGTAAAAGTTCTTGTGAGAATGAATCCTGAAGACGAGGAAGAATTAAACAAAAGACAACTCGGAAGATTAAAACAAATTAGCGAATACTGCAAAGAAATTGGGAAAAAATTTATTTTTGAATTATTGGTTCCTGCAACTGAAGAACAAGCAGGGGATAATTATGATTTGGATATAAGGCCAAAATTAATGGTTCAGGTAATAAAAGAAATCCAGAATTTTGGTGTTGAGCCTGATGTCTGGAAACTTGAAGGTGTTTCAAAACCAGAGGATTCAGCTGCACTGGTTGAACAATGCCAGGCTGACGGCAGAACAGCAGGAATAATTACTCTTGGAAGAGGAGAGAATGCTGAAAAAGTAAAAGAATGGTTAAAAGTAGGGGCTAAAAGCAAAGGTATAATTGGTTTTGCAGTAGGAAGAACTGTTTTCTGGGAACCAATGAAAGCATTGAATGATGGAAGCATTTCAAGAGAAGAAGCAATCGAACAGGTAAAAAATAATTACAAAAGTTTGGTTGATTTGTGGAATAGTGAAAGGGTTTAAGCTCTTTCTTCCCGATTTTTTAATTTTGCTAAAAAAAATCAAATTTTAAGTACCTTGTTTTTTGCCCAATGGATCCCGGATAGATTATAAAAATCCCTTTCAAGATGTCTTACTTTTCCCATTTTCCTATTTAAGGACAAATTCTCTTTTTCAATTAATCTGAGTTTTGATTTCAGATTCAAATAAGCTTGCTTTCTACAAAAACCAGTTCAAACTCCTTTGGAGAAACGCACGAAAATAAAAAAAGAAACTGATAAGGCAATAAAAAGCATTTTAGAAATAGAATACTCAGTAGAAGGATTTAATAAACACTAAAAAAACTAGTTCTTGGCAGCCACGAGCAGATTTTTCACGTTCACCTGTGAAAATGATTCTTTTGGGATTCTTTTGCTCGCGTCAAGTAGTTCTATTCCTAGGAGATTGCCTTTTTTGTCCAAATCAATGACTGTGAAATCATCTACTTTTTTGTTCATGTGAAAGTCCCCTTTCCTGAACTCTATGTACATGGCATCTGCTTCTTTGTCGTAACTAATATCCATATTAAAACCAATATACCGTTATTACTTTTAAATGTTTCTGAGTATTTTCTGCAACAACCTCAATTTTTCCCCTTCCAAACGCCTTTTGAAAGTAGTGTTTGCCGCCCTTTTTCTGTGTTGAATCAGGATTTTCTATCGCACCAATTATCTCCTCCTTAAGAATCCCCCTTTTTCTGAGCCTGAACTCAGCATGGCTTGTAAAAACTATTTTCATAAGATTTTCACTTCAAATATTTTTCAGCCAATTGAATTTCTTTTTTCCCGCCAATATAAAGCGGAGTTCTTTGTGAAAGGGAAGTTGGTTTTATTTCGTGCAGAGAATGTTTTCCATTAGAACTAAAACCGCCTGCTTCTTTTGCAAGCAAAGCCATTGGGTTTCCTTCAAAAATTAATCTTAATTTCCCTTCAGACTTGTTTTTCAAACCAGGATAGCAGAACATTCCGCCATAATTTAAAATCTGATTAAAATCAGGAACAAAACCGCCTGAAAATCTTAACTTGTAACCTTGTTTTTCCAAATCAGAAATAAACTTCGAATGTTTTGGAGTCCAGTCTTTTCTCAATCCCCCTGAACCGTAAATTTTTCCATCCTGAGGAATAAGAATGTTTTCTCTTCTAAGCTCAAACTTGTTTCTTTTGTTCAGAACAAACTCGTGAACTCCATTTTTTGCAGTGTAAATCAAACTGGTTAATGGACCGTAAAGAATGTACATTGCTCCGTCCATTCGGGAACCTTTTTCCATTACATTTCCTTCATTAAAAAAACCAGCAATAGTGCCGACAGCAAGATTTGTTTTTATAAGAGAGCTTCCATCAAGAGGATCAAGAGTAACACCATACTCTCCTTTTGCCTTAATAATTTCAACAATCTCATCCTGTTCCTCAGAAGCAACAGTTCTAACCACTCTTGATCTTTCCATGGCTTTCAAAAACACCTGGTCAGCATACTTATCAAGCTCCATCTGCTGTTCTCCGTGAATATTATGGGTTTTAGAAAAATCAGAATGCGTCAAAAATGCTTTTTGGACTAATTTGCTCTTTTCGGCAATAGCAACCATTATCTTGGCCATATCCCTATCAACAGCCTCTTTTCTCAGATGATCTTTAAAAAACAACAAAACACCTATTAATTAGGAATTAGAAATGAATAAAAAAAGAGCTTTGATAGAATTTAACGTGAAGAACAAAAAACCTAAAATATTAGTCATTGGAACCGGAGGTACAATGAGTGCAAAACCTTACAAAGGCACCTTTAAGTACGGAGAATCTACTCAGGAAGACCTCATAAATATGATACCGGAGTTAAGGGAAAACTTCGATATAGACACTACTAACCTTTTCAGAATGGATAGTTCTGATATGAAACCCGAGCATTGGCTGACCTTGGCAAATACTATTTATTACAAAATGAAAGATTATGATGGAATTGTTGTCACAATGGGAACAGACACCATGCACTATGCGGATACTGCAATCGCATTCCTGATTCAAAACAACAATATCCCGATTGTTTTTACAAGCTCTGTAATTGACCCTACTCAGATTAATACTGATGCAAAAAGAAACATAAAAAATGCTATTTATGTTGCAGCTACTGCAGACATCGCAGAAACAGTTGTTGTTTTTAACGGGAACATTCTAAGAGCAACACGAACAAAAAAAGTAAATGCTTCTGAGTTTGATTCTTTTATGGGTTCAAGCAAAATACCCCTAGGGAGAATAGAACATTTAATAAAATTCAACAAAGAACATAAAAAAAGATCAAATAAAAAACCAAAATTATACACTAAACTAGAAACAAAAATAGGAATGATAAGAGTTTATCCTGGTTATGATGGTGAAAGAATAAAAAGAAGTATTGATTATGGTTTGAAAGGAATTATTTTGGAGGGTTTTGGATTAGGAAACCTTCCTTTAATGGATAATTCTATGAAAGAAGCAATAAACTATGCAAACAAAAAAAATGTGCCGATAATAATTACAAGTGACTGTTTTTTAGGAAGGGATTGGAGAGAACTTTACAAAGCAGACATAGGTGAAAGATTAAAAGGACTGAAAATTATTCCTGTTTACGATATGCTGACAGAAACTGCATATGTAAAATTGATGTGGGTATTAGCTCAAACACAGGAATTTTCAGAAGTGAAAAAAATGATGCAAAAAAGATACGCAGGCGAAATATCAGACGACATAACCATAAAAACAGTGATTTAATTTGGATTGGAAAACATTTCTCAAAAAAAACAAGCTGGAAGAAGGACAACTTGTAAAAGTAACTGATGGAAAACAAGAACAAATTGGAAACATTATACCAAGTTCTGGAAACGATAAGGAAATCCTTAGATTAAAGTTAAACTCAGGTTACAATATCGGAATTAAGATTTCTGACAAATTAAAAGTAGAAAAACTTGAAGGAAGTAAAAAAGTCAGCAAAGGAAAAAAAACAATAGTAAAACAAAAACCCGGTTTGCCAAAAATAGCTATTCTTCACACCGGAGGCACAATTGCTTCTCGCGTTGATTACAGAACAGGAGCTGTTTATTCTTCCTTTGATCCGGATGATTTACTAGCAATGTTTCCTGAACTTTTGGATATTGCAAACTTTTCCTCAAAACTAATTTCAAATATGTGGAGTGATGATCTTAGATTCACGCATTTTGAAGCAATTGGAAAAGCAGTTGAAAAAGCTTACAAGGCTGGAGCTGAAGGAATTATTCTTGGAATGGGAACTGATAATATGGCAGTTGCTTCCGCGGCAATGGCTTTTGTACTTGAAAAATGCCCGATTCCGGTTATTTTTGTAGGAGCTCAAAGGAGCTCAGATAGAGGTTCTAGTGATGCTGCTATGAACCTTATTTGTGCAGCAGAATTCATTGCAAAAACAGATTTTGCAGGAGTTGCTTTGTGCATGCACTATGATTCAAGTGATGATAAGTGTGTTATTCTTCCAGCCTGCAAAACAAGGAAATTGCACTCTTCCAGAAGGGATGCTTTCAGGGCAGTGAATGATACTCCTATTGCACTTGTTGATTATAAGAGTAAGAAAATTGAGTTTTTGAAAAAGGATTATGAGAGAAAAAGCAAGGAAAAAATGGTTGTGAAACCAAAGTTTGAGGATAAAACAGGATTGCTTAAAATTCATATTAATATGTTTCCTGAACAGTTTGAGTTTTACACAAAAAATAAGTATAAAGGTTTAGTTATTGAGGGGACTGGTTTGGGTCACACCCCGGGACATAACCCTGATGGAAAATTAAAGCTTCATGAAAAGTTTTTTCCTGCAATAAAAAAGCTTGTTGATTCGGGGTGTGTTGTTGTAATGACAACCCAAACTATTTTCGGAAGGGTTCACATGCATGTTTATGATAAGGCAACTGATTTAGTTGCACAGGGAGTAATTCCCGGAGAAGACATGCTTCCAAACACTGCTTTTGTAAAACTCGCGTGGCTTCTTGGAAATTATAAAACGGAGCAAGTGAAAGAGCTGATTGGAAAAAACCTGAGGGGCGAAATCAGCGAGGCTACTCCTTATGAGGAAGAGTTTTTGGAGTGACTATGCATGCAGATTGAATTAAAAAAAGCAAGGACACTTTTATCTCCAAGAATTTGTGCACTAATAAGCACGACGAACGAGGACGGTTCTGTTAATGCGTCACCTTATTCATGGGTGTTTCCGTTTTCATACTCGCCTTTACTGGTTGGTGTTGGAGCAGGAAACACAAAAGTAAAACACACGCAGGCAAATGTAGAAAGGGAAAAGGAATTCGTAATCAATTTTATCAGCAAAGACTTTGGCCAGAAAGCAATTAACCTCGAATCACTTCACGAGAGCAGCCAGCTGGAAGAAGTAGGTTTAAATGCAGTTGATTCAAAAGAAATCAAAACAAAAGGCATTGCAGAAGCAAAAATAAGGTTGGAATGCAGGTTAAGTGAAATACTACCAGTAAAAAGAGGAGACCACATCTTACTAATAGGTGAAGTTGTAGCAGCCTACGCTGAAAAAATGAATGATTTTGTCCCTGATTTACAGGGAATGGAAACACTAACACACGTGGCAGGAGAAGAATTCAGGCTCGCTGGGGAAAAAGTAATTCTGGAAAGAAAAAAGAAATAATTGTACTTTCATTCTGGAAGTAGTCTCCAAGCCCAGCCAGACCTTGTTCTCACAGCAGCGGGATAAAACTCCTTTTTTTGAAAACCACCCAAAGATATATTCATCCGTTTCTTTGATTTTTCTTCATCAGACAGCTTTACCCAATTAGTGGTTACACCGACATTTGAAAATAAAGGTTCAAAAGTTTTATCGCTTTTAACTACACCTAACCTAAAACCCTCAACAGTTTTTGAGGGAAAAACCACTATAGTACCACTTGGAAAAAGTTTATCGAATGCCGCCTCAACAGCATCTTTTTTATACGGATACATATAGAGACTAGTTTTTGCTAATTCACACAATTTTTTGTTCATTGGTTTACGCCTTACATCATCACTTAAAATGGACCTTCTTTTTAACGCATTTTTCAAGTGACCACTTAATTCAACATAAAGTTGTTTATGAGTAATGCTGGTTCTCCTGACACTGTTTTTAGGTTTATGAGGACTTTCATGAGGCATAGTATAAAGAAGTAATTGAAATAATTTAAAGCTTACTTTATAAGACAAATGTCTCATTCTATTATTATGAAATATCCTAAAAAAGAAGTAATTGTAAAACTCAAAAAGATTCTGAAAGAACACCCTCACGGATTGTGGGTTCGGGAAATTGCAAGAAAAACAGGTTTGGATAAGGCCACTGCTTCGCGTTATTTGAGTTCGATGGAAGAAGTTGAGTTTGAATTTATGGGAAGAAACAAGATTTACCGACTCAAAAGCAGAGAAGAATAAGATTAAAATAGATTCAAAACAATAGAGTTATAGGTGAAAAAAATGGATTATAAAGTCTTGTTAAAAAGGGATTTGGAAACAGGTTGGTTTGTGGCCGAGGTGCCTTCATTACCCGGTTGCATTTCACAGGGAAAAACAAAAAAAGAAGCAATGGAAAACATTAAAGATGCTATCATCGGATACCTTGCAAGTCTGAAAAAACACCCTGAAGAAAAAATATTCGAAAACAAGGTGGAAATAGAAGCGATTTC
>JBDRLP010000033.1:0-3920 GCA_043812975.1 Candidatus Iainarchaeum sp.
TGCCTGTTCACGTTTTTAAAGTTTTTGAAGCTAATTTTGTGAGCTATTTTGGGTTGAGGTGAGCCAATGAAAAAATATGTGTACATGTTTGATGAAACAAAAAAACCAAATACATGGGAAGCGATTTTAACATTAGGAAACAAGGGAGCCCAACTGGCTGAAATGACAAGAGCTGGTTTAAGGGTGCCTTATGGGTTCACTGTTTCCACTCAAGGTTGTAATGATTATTATTCACAGGGAGAAAAATGGCCGGAAGGACTTGACAAACAAGTAAAACAAGCTTTGAAGAAGCTTGAGAAAAAAATGAAGAAAACATTCGGTGACCCTAAAAATCCTTTATTCGTTTCTGTAAGATCTGGTTCTTATGTTTCAATGCCTGGAATGATGGATACTGTTTTGAATCTTGGAATGAATGACAAAACCGTTGACAGTTTTGCACATCTGACCAAAAACCCAAGAGCTGCTTATGATTCTTACAGAAGATTCATCAACATGTTTGGCGATGTTGTAATGGGTGTGCCACACCACAAATTTGAAGCAATTATTTCTGCAGTAAAAAAGAAAGTAGGAGCTAAAAATGACACTGACTTAACAACTGATGATTTGAAAGAGGTTGTTGAAAAATATAAGAGTCTTGTAAAGAAAGTTAAGGGAAAATCTTTTCCTCAGGATTCTGTTAAACAATTAGAAATGGGAATCAGTGCTGTTTTCAGTTCGTGGAATGCTACAAGAGCTGTTTCTTACAGAAGAATCAATAATCTTAGAAACGATGCAGGCACGGGGGTTAATGTTCAGGCAATGGTTTTTGGGAACATGGGAGATGATTCAGGAACAGGAGTTTCTTTCACAAGAAACCCTGCAACAGGAGCAAAAGAACATTATGGAGAATTCCTGATTAATGCACAGGGCGAAGACGTTGTTGCAGGAATAAGAACACCTTTACCTGTAGATGACATGAAAAAAACACATCCCAAAGTTTACAAGGAACTCCTGGGTATTTATGCAAAATTAGAAAAGCATTACAAAGAATTACAGGATTTCGAGTTTACTTTTGAAAAAGGAAAACTTTATGTATTACAAACAAGAAATGGTAAGAGAACGGCTCAGGCTGCAATAAAAATTGTCGTAGACATGGTTAAAGAAGGATTAATCAAAAAGAATGATGCAATCCTAAGAATTAAACCTGAACAATTGGATCAGTTATTGCACAAGCAGTTTGATTCTAAAGCAAAGAGTTCAACAGAAACAATTGCAAAAGGAATTGCTGCTTCTCCTGGAGCCGCGATTGGTAAAATTGTTTTTACGGCTGAGAGAGCAACTGAATTGAAAGCAAAAGGAGAAAAAGTAATTCTTGTTAGGACAGAAACTTCTCCTGAGGATATTGAAGGAATGAATGTAGCTGAAGGGATTTTGACTGCAAGAGGCGGAAAAACAAGCCACGCCGCGGTTGTTGCCAGAGGAATGGGAAAATGTTGTGTCGCAGGATGTGAAGCAATTCAAATTAATTACGAAAAAAAAGTAATGACAATTGCAAAGAAAGGAATTACTTTGAAGGAACTTGATTGGATTGCTCTTGACGGAGGAACCGGAGAAGTTTTCAAGGGACAAATGCCATTAGTTGAACCAAAGCTTTCAGGAGATTTCTCAACTTTAATGAAGTGGGCTGACTCAGTAAGAAAACTCGGGATAAGGACTAATGCTGAAACTCCAAAAGATAGTTTAGTGGCAAAGAAATTTGGAGCTGAAGGAATTGGTTTGGCAAGAACAGAACACATGTTCTTTGATGCAAGCAGAATAGAAGCTGTAAGGCAAATGATTCTTTCTGAGGATGAAAAAGGAAGAAGAAAAGCACTTGCAAAACTATTACCATACCAGACAAAGGACTTTGAGGGAATTTTCAAGGCAATGGATGGTTTGCCGGTAATAATCAGATTATTGGATCCTCCTTTACACGAGTTTTTACCTAAAGAAGAATCTGATATAAATCACTTGGCAAAAAAAATGAAGGTTAAGCCCTCAAAGATTAAGGAGTTAACAAAATCTCTTTCAGAGTTCAACCCAATGTTAGGCCATAGGGGTTGTAGGTTAGGAATAACTTATCCTGAAATTACAGAGATGCAGGTTACAGCAATCTTCAAGGCTGCTTTGAACATGAAAAAGAAAAAAGTCAAAGTTTTCCCTGAAATAGAAGTTCCACTGGTTGGAAATGTAAAAGAATTTTTGGCACAAAAAGAAGTAATTGAAAAAATTGCTAATGATTTAAAGGTTAAGGGAAAATTAAAATATAAAATCGGGACAATGGTTGAAGTTCCAAGGGCTTGTGTTACAGCAGCTGAAATAGCTAAGGAAGTTGATTTCCTTTCATTCGGAACAAACGATTTAACCCAAACCACTCTTGGTTTTTCAAGGGATGATGCAGGAAAATTCATTGCCGTATACTTGGAAAAAGGAATTCTTGAGATTGATCCTTTCCAGAGCATTGACCAGAAAGGAGTGGGAAAATTAATGATACAATGTGTTAATGCTGCAAGGAAAGTAAATCCAAAAATAGACATTGGAATTTGCGGAGAACACGGAGGAGACCCAAGCTCTGTTGAGTTCTGCCACAAAATCGGGTTGAACAATGTTTCTTGTTCACCTTACAGGATTCCTATAGCACGATTAGCAGCGGCTCAGGCTGTTTTAAAAGAAAAGAAAAAGTAATGGAAGTGTCTCACTTCCAATAATCTTTTTTAGTAATGGAAGTCGTGTACTTCCACTATTTCTTATTTTAACAAATTTAATATACTTCTGATTCATTAGTTTTCTATGAGCCCATGGTTAAATAAAGCAAGAAAATTATTGGGAAGGACTGAAAAGATTCCACTAAAACCTAAAAAAGTATCAACATCTGTTTCTCCAAATGAAGTTCACTGGGAACAACACCCAGAACCTCTAAAACCAATGATACCCGCACACTTCGGAGTAACTGCAAATATGATTAAACGAAAAAGTTTACCTTTACGAAAAGCAGCAACTAAATTAAATACCAATGTAAAATTGAAAGCTGCTTTGTTAGCAAGATTTTGTAAACTAGGAACCGCACAAGAAATAAAAAAATTCTTTGAAGATTTTGACAAAAAAGCCCCAAAGCTTCTTTTAAAGTATATTGCAAAAGCAGCTAAAAGCAAAAATGCTTTAAAAACACTTTTTGAATCAAATCCAGCATTTATAAGAATACCTTTTAATTCTCCAAGAGAAGGCAATGGAAGGGCATATTTTGTCGATGCTAAAACATATCCAAAATCAACATGGGAAGAAATTTTGAAAGCTAATGGTTTTGAGGGGATGATTGAAAAACCATATTATTTGGGTTATCATGGAGATACTCCAGTCAGAATTTATTTTGTAGATGGATTAAACAGATACCTTACTGCAAAAGCTATTTTAGGCGGCATACAATCAGCCTAAAAATCCTGAAAAGAAACCAATTATTCCGGAAACAGCACCTATTACTGTTGTTGTTACTCCGACAGAAGCTGATTTTATATGACCGTTTACTGTTTTGGCTTCGGTTTTTATTTCACTGGAATTCATTGCCTTAATGAATTCGTCAAACGGATCAGAAGAAGAAACGAGCCTATCAATTGTACTTTTTTTTAGAAAAATTTCAATATCAACATTACTTCTGGCATCTTTGAAAAGCTGCACTAGTTTTCCATTTGCTGTTTTTGCCCAATAATCTTTTGTAGACCCATCATCAAACTCAACATAAATGTTAAGCTTGTTATCCCCGAATAATTCAAACAATTGTTCAGGAACATTATCAAGATTTTCATTAATTTCATGAATTACTTCTTCGTTTAGTTTGTCATTAACAAAATAAGAATCTATTACTTCCTGATTTTGAGTTAATAGAAAAAATCCATTAGTGCTTGCCT
>JBDRLP010000034.1:0-24106 GCA_043812975.1 Candidatus Iainarchaeum sp.
CGAATCGTTATGTACAGGACCTAGCAAAAGGATTTTTAAGATGGTCTAGCACAATTATTGTAATACTTAAACAGTTCTTGTTTATGAAGGGGTGATTTTATAATGGCTTTTTTGGAGAAGCTTGTCGGCAAAAATGAGGAAATTAATATTGAGGAATTCCTTAACAATCTTGATTCAGATGATGAGGATCCTTATGAAAACGCAGATGCGTTTGTAAAACCTATTTCTCTACAATCAGAAGCAGACAGGGACCTGGTTATTGAGGAAGCAAAGAAAGGTAACATTATTCTTTTGAATATTTCAGACCTTTCAAAAAGAAACGCAATAAAATTAAAAGATTTGGTTGGAGGAATAAAACAGAATATTGATGGAATTGACGGAGATATGGCAAGAATTTCATCAGATAGAATTTTAGTTACTCCAAGCAGAGTTAAAATAATAAAAAGACGAGAAGCACAGTGAAACAATGTTTATCGAGAAACCAGCCTTCCCTGTTTCAGTTGATTTGAGTGAATCAGGGGAAAAGGTTTCAAACCTGCTTAAAAAAAGACATTGGACAGGTTTCACTTTTTCTTCAACTACTTTGATTTATGTTCCGTATTACTTCTATTCTTATGATGTTGTTGAAGAAACCGAAAAAAAAACAAATCATGTTTCAAGCGGTTCAAAAGCATTTAATGCATTTAACAAAGAATTTGACCCTGTTATAGCAGATATTATCTCTTTGGAAGATGTTTCAAGAAGCAATGAGGTTAGTGAAGATGATGATTCAAGGGTTTTAGTTTCTAAAATTAGTGAATCAGAAGCAAAAGAGATTATTCTTGTAAAAACAGCGTCTTTGGAAGAAACCTCTAAAAAAAATGTTATGATTTCAGGATTAGAACTGCTTTATGTGCCTTTTTGGATTGTAAAAGTTGAAGTAAAATCTGGAATTAATGAAACGCATGAATTGTCTTTTCGTATTAATGCAACAACCGGAAATATTGTGAATGAGGATTCTGTTCCTTTTAGGGAAAAAGGGTTTTCAGAACTAACCTCAGAAGCTTTGAATGATCTTTCTAAACCTTCAGAGTGGATTAAGTATTCTGTTGAACTTGCGTCAAAATTATCAAAAGGATTTAATGGAAATAAAGGAAAAAAATCAGATGATTCCCTGAACTTATCAAACCCAGATATCCAGATTCTTGTTTTAGCAATAATTGCAATAATAGTAATACTTTGGGTTGCTTATCTCTAATCACATATACTCAGACAAACTTTTTTGCTGTACTTTGTCATTGATAAAAACTGAATCTATTTCTTTTTCTATTAAATCAATTCTTTGCTGTAAGTAATTGCTCAAACCATAAGTGATAATAAGTTTCTTTGCAATAGCTAAGTATTTTCTTACAGATCCCTGTGCAATTGTCAGGATTAATTTATCTTCTCCGCATGAAGTGCATTTTCCAACTAAAGGAATTCTTCTGTATTTGGCGTTGCATTTAGTGCATCTGAATTCCTGTCTTGAAAACGATCTTGTGTTTCCGATAATATCTGGTAAAAAGTGTGAAGCAAGAACTCTTTCCAAAGCATCTTTTTTGTCGATTGCTCTTATTTTATTCTGCACTTTTGCCTGAGCATTCATTTTATCTTCCATTGATTTAAGTGTTACATACGTTGATTCTTTTGGCCCTTCATCAAAAACTGAGGTGTCATGCGTATAACCAAAACCAGAATACTGTGTAGCTTTACCAATCCTGTCTTTAATTACTGGAATTGAGTCAAGTTCAGGATCGGATATTAAATTAGCCTTTTCATAAAGCTCCAGAGGATACTCTCTGCAGGTTTCAACCTCATAAACCTCGTCATCAATCTCTGAAGGATTAATAATAATTGTAAAAACTAACGGAGCATCCATTCTGCCCCCTCTTGATGAAGGCAAATAACTTTTTGAAAAATTCAAAAGTGCATCCATCAGAAGCATTATTGAATCCTGATCCCCATCAGCGTTTCTTCTTTTGGCTAAGTGAAAATAAGGGTGAGCAAAATTCAGCTTTGCTTTTGTATAACCAATAATCCTGCATACTACTGCTGCAGAGGTGTGTGGAGCCAAACCTAAGAATAATTCTCCAATAAGATCTTCTTTTGAACTAAAATTGTAGTGTTTTTCCATCCCGTAAAATCTTTCTAATTCCTCATCAACAAACCTGCAAACTTTTATGTAAAAGTTTCCTGCTTCTTCATTTACAATCATGTCTTGCGGAAAGATTTCACAAATCTGATCTTCGCTTACAAGCTCTCTTCCCTCAAAATCTTTTTCATATCCAAGTTCCTTGGCTTTCTCAATACTTAATTCAATTTCCTTTGGCTTAAAATGAGTTATTGGTGCGTTTAACAATTCAAATCTTATTGTAGCGTCCCTGAAAATATGCAAATCATGCCGTGCTCTAAGAATTCCCTTTTCAAGCGGTTCAGGAATCTTATTCGCATTAATTAATCCTCTTACTCCTTTTACAAGAGGAGGCATTGTAACTTTCAGGTTTTTAGTGGCTTGTAAAACCATTTTGTTCAAATCAAATTTTCTCTTATCAAAAGCAGATGTTTCTGAAAAACACTTTTCACAGGTTTCATTTTCACCAAACGAACCGCACTTTGAACATTTTCTCACAAATTTGTTTCTTTTTCCTGTTTCTAAAGAATATTCCTGTTCTTCAATTTCTTTTGTTTCAGGATTGAGGAAATAAGCAATTTCACCTTCAAGATTAGGGTATTTTTCCATTGCCTTATTTATTGATCTTGTAGAACCGCCATAATTTCCTATTGGAAACAAGGTCATTGGGTCACCAACCATTTTTCTGGGTCTGGCTGCTTCAGGTCTTCCCATTCTTAAGCCAATAAAACTTCCGCCTTTATCCCTTATTTTCATTCCTGAAATGTTTGAAAGTATTTCACTAACATTTTTTGAAGAATCAGGTTCTTCACTGCTTGCCCCTCCAAAGGTTTTGAAAAATGAATAAGCAAATTCTTTTCCAACAACAAGCTTATCTTCAACAATCTTATGAGGCAAACCAATTTTTTCAAGCATTAATTTTGTTTCTTTATTTCGTTCAAGTAATAATTCTTCTATATCATTTCCTGAAAAGTTCTTCTCTGCTTTTCTAACTTTTTCCACAAGAACAACTGTTTCCTCTGGAGTTAATGCAAGATAATAATGCAGGTATTTTGGGTGTAAAGGTATTCCTAACTGAAGTGAAAGTTCTATTGCAGTATTTTGTTCCACGAGTTCAGGATTTTTTACCATTGTCTCAATATCAAAGTCAGTGTTTCCTTCGGCATATTTTTCAAGCTCAAGTTTCCACCATTCCTCGCAATAACCAACAGGAATCAAAGGATGCGCAGTTTTCCTGAAATCTCCTAAAGTAATTAAAATATCTCCAATGAACAGGATTTCCTTTACTTGATTGTTTATTTCTTTTGCTTCCTTTGAAGAAGTAAGCTTTCTTACTTCCCCACTTTTCAATAAAACAATTGGGCCTTCTATTGTATCAACAGGAAACATTTCAGCACTTTTACCAGGCCTTTCAACCTTGGTTTGGGTTCCGACTGCAATAAAACCATCCAGCACATGCATTGTAGCAGGATGTGTTCCTTTAGCCATTATACAGGTGTTTCTTGCTCTTCCATATCTGAGCCTGAAACCACCATAACGTGAAGGATACGAAAATATGGGTCTTCCTGCAGCGATTCTTCCAAGATAGTTAAAATTCGGTTTTATTTCCTTGTCTTTTCCTGATCCTTTTCCTATTTTTATTATGTCTTCCAGCCAGTTCCAGTTAAGCCCTAACATTTTTGCAAGGCTCATTATTTTCATTGCCTTTAAACCAACACCTTCAGAAATAACAAGACACATTCCGCCTCTAACTCTGTTTGTAGAAATTCTTTCCAAATCCTTGTTTGCTGTAACTTCTCTTTTTTCTGTTGGCTCTCCGTTTATACAAACAGTACATCCGTTGATGATTTTTCTTACATCATCATCTTTCAGTTTATATTGTCTTGTAATTATTTCATCGTAAAGATTAATTTCCTCAACATATCTTTCAATCTCATCATTGGTTGGCTTGTAAACATCAAGGTTCATTAATTGTCTTGCATAATCTCCAAGAATCAAAGGAAACACAGTTGCTGTTCCTCCAGCAGCTCTTATTGGTCCTGCAAAGTAAATGTCAACATATTTTGAACCATCATTATTCTTGCTTATTTTAATTTTCGGCACTCCATCCAAAGGAGCTACAACTACTCCTTCTGTTACAAGAACCAGTGCAGTTTTTACAGCCTGCTCTAATCTTTTTTCGTCGTCAGGAATATCCCCCAAATCCCCTTCAATGATTTCTTTAAATAATTGAAAGATTGTTTTGTTTCTGTCTCTGTTATTTTCATCATAAAGTTCTCTGTATCTTTTAGCAACTCCTGTTGGCCCGATAATTTGTTCTGTTCTATCGGCTAAGTCTAATGTCGGAGGACACTCAACTTTGAGACTTACGTCTTTTCCTTTTGCCTTAGCTTTTGAAGCTATTTCAAATTCAGCATAAGCCTTTTTTTTAAGGAGTTTGAAATATTTTTTTGTTGCAGAATCAGCCAGTATTTCCATCTTTCCCACCATAAAAATTATTCTCAGTCAACTTTCTTGTTTTTAGATTAATATCAATAGCAATCCCTGGGGTAGGAACATGTCCTTCTCTAACCTGATAATCAGTTCTTAATTGCCAGCACCCAGAATTAACATTCAAGCAACCCCTGTATTGCGCATAACCCTTGTGGTGCATGTCTCCGGCAAAATAAAAATCAGGTTCTTCACGTATAAGCATGAAATCGAAATTTTCCGGGACATAAGGCTGAACTTGCCCAAAACCTGTTGATAAATCTCTTCTCCTAAGAAGCTCTATCATTGCATTTTGAGGTTTTTTTGCATCCAAACCACTCATTGCAGAGTACATATCATGGTGTGATGCTCCGTGATAAATCATTGCTTTCAAACCTTCCATTTCAACCCAGCTTGGGCTTCCAATAAAATGAACATTTCCAGAATCATGTAATTCCTTAACATATTCTCTTGGAATAGCGGGTTGAGGATCAGCTCGCCTTACAGCATCATGCTGACCCGGACAAACAAAAATTTCAATGTGTTCAGGAATCTGTTTGATTAGTTCAGTAAACTTATTGTATTGTCCATAAATATCTTTGATTGCAAGTTCATCGTATTGTGAAGGATAAATTCCAACTCCGTCAACATTGTCTCCTGCAACAACAAGGTACTTTATTTTTCCAATTCTTTCAAGTTCCTTTTCAGTATTAGCATTTCCATTAAGCCATGATAATAATTTGTTGAATTCTTTTTCCATGAAAAGCTTGCTTCCAATGTGCATATCAGAAATCAGCATTACACTTAAATCTCTCTCTGCAGTTTTTGGGGTTCTTTGCATTAAATCAGGCCACAAAAAACTCTGAATAATAAGTACTTCATCTGCAAACTTTTTTCCCTTAATCCCAATAACATCATCAATCAATATTTTTCCCGCATCCTGATTTGTTTCCAGATCCTCTTTGGAAACAATTGCAATGCATCTTCCTTCAGGACTGTCAAGTTCAATGGTTAGATTTTCTTTTTTGCTCACCCATTTTTTTACAACCATTCCGATAATATCTATTTCTTCATATTTTGCAGCAAGTTTTATTTTATTTAATGGTTTTGGATTAAAGCCTGCTCTGTTTTTCAGTAAACTACTTAGAAAATTGTATTTGTCAGAAAAATAATTCAAAAAATCTTTTACTTTTCCTTCACTTTTACTCTGACCGGTAACTTCATATTCAGTCATTATTCTAAAATTAGGTTCAACTTCTTTTGCAATTGCCTTAAAACCGGATTTTTTCACTACTGTTCCCTGTTTAACATTGCTTAGTTTTGATTCACGATTAGCAAGCAGTCCTTTTACTTTTTCAGCAGAAACCATTGGCTCTTTAATTTCATTAAGGATTTCTTGCCATTGTTCTTCTTTTTCAAGTAAATCAATTGATTTCTTGTCAATAAACTGATGTTTATCATTGCAAAAGTCAACTATTTCCTTTTTCTTCTCATCAACCAATTTCGTTTCCACGTTATCCCTTGTATTTTTCCCGTATCGCTTCCAATTCAGAGATTATGGTCCAGATTTCGGTTCTTGTATGGGATGGCATGTTTATGTCATTGCTGATATCTTCCATTAGATAAATAGCATTGCTTAAATTCACGCTCAAAGTATCTTCCTTTGAAGTGATTTTTTGCTTTGCATCATCAATGGTTTTCCTTATGTTCCTTGGAACGGAATTATCTTCCATAATGGCTTCCATTAGTTCAACAGTGCATTCTATTTGCTGTTTAAGCTCTTCATCCAAGGTTCTCACCTTTCCGTATAATTAGTGTTACGTAAGCATCCATCTTACCACCTGAACCCGCACCTAATTCAAAGCGCTTGAATAAATTGTAATCAGTTCTTAATAAAAAACTTGGGAAAAACAATTATGTAGTAGTTATTAGTTTTTTTGTGGAGGGGTAAGAAATTTTTTAGTAGAATAATCATTTGTTTTCATTTCTTTGATTAATGCTTCTCTAAGGTTATTTCCCTGTTCTTTTTCCCCTTCAATAACAAAATCCTTAAGTTTAGCCTTGGCGGAATTAATCTCTTCTTCAGTGGCCAAATCTGATTTGTTAATAACCCCGATTATTTTTGTTCCTTTGAATTCCTTTTTCATCTGCTCAAGCAAACTAAACTGCTCTTTGTGAGTAAATCCGCAATTCATTGTAGGGTCAATAATAAAAACAATAACCGAAGCCAAGTGTTTCACAGCAGCCAATGCTTTTTTTTCAATATCATTCAGTTCTGTTCTATCCAATAATCCAGGGGTATCAAGAACCTGAACTTTTATATATTTTAATTCGAAATAACCCACATTAATTTGCTTTGTTGTGAACTGATAAGAAGAAATTTTTGCTTTTGCTTTGGTCAGTCTTTTCAAAAGAGTTGTTTTTCCGACATTAGGAAAACCACTAAGTACTATTGTGAAAGCATTAAAATCTATTGTCGGAACTTCCTTTAGCAGTTTGGAAGATTCTTTAAGATGTTTAAGTGTAGAATTCAGTTTTTTTATTACAGAACCTGCTCTTCCTTCGAATGCTTTCAAATGTTTGTTTGCTTCTTCAGGAGTTTTACTCGAATAAATTTTTTCAGCATACTCAAATCTGATTTTTTTAAGCACTTTAGAGGAAGCATTAAGTTTTCCCAAGGCCATTTTTAATTTATCAATATTAACAAGTGCTCCCAGTAAATCTCTGAAGAAAGGATTCATGTCATCAATGTTAGGAAACAGTTTTCCAAGTTCAAACAACTTTTTCTGTAAAAAATCTCCAAATGCTTTTAGTTTCAAACTATTAAGCTTTTTTCTTTTGAAGAGAGGATCTCTGTATTTTTTACCCACATCAACTTTTCTGAGTCTTGCATAAGCCTGGCCCATTATTTCTTTAGAACTCGGGAAATAGTTTTTCAGTTCTGAACCATGGCTATTTAAAGGTTTTCTGGCTTTTTTCATCTTATAATCCTCTTATTAGTTGGGTGTTTATGATGAATAATTTGTATTTGGGAGACTATAAAAGGTATTTGCTGGTTCCAGCGGCTCTTTTTGTTATATTTCTGTTTTTAATTTTTATTGCCCCCGGCGTTACTCAGGGTATTGATCTCAAGGGAGGTACCAGTATTATTGTAAGGGCAGATTATGAGCTTAATCCTGATCTTTTAAAACCTGTTCTGGAAGAAAAATATGCTCTTGATGAATTACAGCTTGGTTCTGTTTCAAGCCCTAATAGTTTTGGTTTATTTTTGCAGTTTTCAGAAAATTCAGATATTGCTGCTGCACAAGAACTTTTGGATCAGGCGAATGATTCTTTAGAATCAGACCCTGAAAACGCAAAACAATTTGCATTAGAATCAATTTCGTATTCACAAAAATTTACCAAAGTTGAAAATACTTCCGGGATTTCAGCCAGGCAAACAGTTTCTGTTGCAGACCAAGCTTTAACAAAAGCAGAGGAAACTTTCAATAAGGAGTTACAGGAAACAATTTCAGAAACTTATTCTCTCGGAAGTGAATTAAAATTCCAAAAAAGAGAAATAGGGCCGTCATTAGGAGAAAACTTTTTCAGCACTGGAATAACTGTTGCATTAGTTGGTTTATTTTTAGTAATAATCGTGATTTTCTTTTTCTTCAGAGAGTTTTTTCCTTCAGCAGCAATTGTCCTTGCTGTTTTATTTGACGTTGCAGGAGCCTTAGCTTTAATGTCCTTGTTTGAAATCCCGCTTTCACTTGCAACAATTCCCGCGCTATTAATGCTTATTGGTTACAGTGTTGATACGGATTTAATGTTAACAACCAGATTATTGAAAAGAAGAGAAGGTTCTGCAAGAGAAAGAGCTCATGAATCAATGATAACAGGATTAACAATGACACTAACAACTTTAGCAGCTTTAACATCAATGATTGTTCTTTCTTATTTTGGGCAGATTCAGGTTATTTATGAAATATCTGCTGTTTTATTGTTTGGTTTGTTTGCAGATATTATTTCCACTTGGTTAATGAATGCTCCAATGTTGCTTTGGTATGTTGAGAAAAAGGAGAGTTCACGATGAGGGACGCAATCACAAAACCGAGGGTTTTACTCCTTATTGCTTTAGTACTGATTTCCTTACTTTCAATCAGTTTAAGTGGACTTGAATTTGGAATTGATTTTAAAGGCGGAACACTTTTCCAAATCCAATTGGAAGAAAATGTTACTCCTGACAAAATGGAAACCATTGTATTAATTATAGGAGAACGTTTGGATGCATTTGGATTAAAAGACACTAAAGTTAATTCTCTTGGAGAAGATTTTGTTTCAGCCCAAATAGCAGAAACTGATCCTGAAAAGATTGAGCATTTAGAATCGCTTTTAAGAACACAGGGAAAGTTTGAGGCAACTATCAATGGAGAACTTCTCTTTGAGGGAAGTGACCTTATCCAAATTTACAAAGATAATGCTAACGGTTATGGAGTTATAGATGCGGGTCAGGGAGGAGAAACATTTAATTGGCAATTGCCTTTTCTGTTAAACCAGAAGGCTGCTGAAAATTTTTCAAGAAAAACTTTCCACAAATGCAGTCAGATTTCTTTTGATGTTCAGGCTGGAGGTTCTTATGATTGTGAAAATACTTTCTTTTTCATTGACAGGCCTACAGAGTCAGTAATAATTGTTACTCAAAGGGTTTTTTCTGATGATGTTGCGTTATTGGGTGCAGGAAGCGTTCTTGAAAACATTCCTCAGAATACATCAATCGATGAATTATTGAAAAACTCTGGATTGCCTCACTTTGTTGTTAATGATTCTAACTTTACTTCTGCACAATTATCCGAACTTGAGACCCTTGTACAGGAAAACCCTACAGCTATTGTTCATGATTTTGTTTCTGCAGAACAAAAACAAGCATTGGTAGGATTAGGTTATGATGTTGTTGAGGTAAATCAAAAAGAAGCAATTCCTTGGATTTGGACTGTTACTGGTGCAAGGCAGGTTATTTCTTTAACCCCTGGAATTGCAAATCTTGAGCCAAGGATTGATAATATTGAAAATGCAAAGATTTTTTCACAATTATTGATTACAGGGACTGGAAGTTCAAGAGAAGAAGCAGCTACAGAACTAAAAGCTTTAGAAGTCCTGCTGGAAACGGGTTCTTTGCCAATAGGAATCAAGAGTATTTCCAAGGAAACTATTTCTCCTTTGCTTGGAAAGGAATTTTTGAACAGTGCTTTATTGATTGGTCTTGTTGGTTTGATTATTGTTTCACTTGTTGTTTTTATAAGATATAGGAATTTAAAGTTGGTTATACCAATCCTTGTGACTGGTGCAAGTGAAATAATTATGATTCTTGGTTTTGCTTCGCTTGTAAAATACAATCTTGATCTTGCCGCGGTTGCAGGAATTCTTGCAGCCGTTGGAACAGGGGTTGACCATCAGATAATAATCACTGATGAACTTCTCAGGGGGGAAATGATTGCAGGCGGAAGTTTTGTTAATCGTGTAAAAAGAGCATTTTTCATTATTATGGCTGCTGCCGCAACCACAATAGCCACAATGCTTCCGATTATTATATTCAGTTTTGGTCTGGGAAAACTAAGAGGATTTGCAATAACAATCGTTGTCGGAGTATTAGTTGGAATCTTAATTTCAAGGCCGGCATTCTCAGTACTGGCAGAACACGTTCTGAAGAAGAAGCAATCGGATGAATCAGCTTGATTTTTTCAAAAATTTGTTTGTGGTAGAAGATATTCTTCGGCGAAATCATTTATCGGGAGAATAAAGTATACTAATGCTTTCAAACAGCATTTCTACAAAATATATAGAACCAAAACAAATAAATTGCGGGTGTTCTATTATAATATTAGGTGATTTGATTTGACTTCTAACACTGCTTTGATTCAAAAAAAAGCTATTAAAGAATTAACTAAAGAGGCTAAAAAAGCTAAAGAGGATTTGGAAGGTTATTTGGAGGACTTGGAGCTTTATTCCAAGCTTGAGTTTTGGGAAGCCGTTAATCAGGCTGAAACAGGACAAGTTAACAATTATAAAAGCATCAAAGAATATGCAAAAAAAATGGTCAAAAAATGACTTCTTTTTCAACCACGCCAATTTATGATAAGCAGTTTGATAAACTTGATAAAAGGCAGCAAACATTAATTTTAAAGAAAATGGGTAAGGTAGTTGAGCAGCCTGAACTTGGTAAGCCAATGCACAAGCCCATGCAGAACAGAAGAAGCGAAAGAGTTGAAAAACTGAGAATAATTTATAAGTACGAACAGAACCACGTTACTTTCCTTTACTTTGACGACCGAGGCCATGTTTACTGATTTTCCAAACTCACAAAAAACCCGAAAAATTCTTTGCTTTTGTAATTCTTTTTGTGAAATAATACCATAATACTAGTACTATTCCTGAGGAAACAAACCAGCTTGTTACGTGCAGTATTTCGGCATTTTCTATTCCAAATTCCATGCCTACCCAGACAATACTAAGCACTCTCAGATAATTCACGATAAATAAAAGCACAAAGCCTAAGCCAAAAATGAGGAGTTTCTTTTCCATTTCCGGTTTTTTCAGGGAAAAAATTATTGAAGCAAGAATACTTGTGCTTACAATGCCTGTGCATTCAGGAACTATTTCAAAAATCCCGTCTGAAACAAAAATAAAGTTTTTAACATTCCTTAATCCAAAGAAATCAGCCTGAGTTTTTGCAATAAACTCCTGCAGAAAAGTTAAATTAGTTCCAAAAACAAAAAATTCAAGAAAAAGAAAAATCGCAAAAAACTTTACTAGAAAAATTAAATATTTTTTATTTAACTTCACCATGGCACCTTTTTTAATTTTGTTTTATATGCGATGAAATTAGATGCTCTGTGAACAATAAGGGTTATTATGATTACAATAATGACTTCGTAAAATTCCGGAACATAAATCAAACTTCCAACAATCATCCCACCAATAACAAAATCTAATTGATCCAGAAAAAGTACTTCTCCTCCTTGTTTTATTTCGTTTCTTCTTTTGAAAAAACTTCCTGCCATGTCTCCTATAAGAGCTCCTCCTGCCAGTAAAAAACCAAGAAGCAAGTAATCAGGAGTTAATAGTAAAGTTATTTCAGGAAAAAAAGTAAGAATAATTGCAGAAACAATTGTTCCAATCAGGGTTCCGAAGAATAATCCTTTGAATGTTTTTCCGTTACCGAAGAAACGTTTTCCATCAAGAAAATTTTTGCCAAAATCTATAGGTGTTTTTCCGCCAAAAAGCATTGCGGAACTGTTTGCAAAGTACATTGGAGCAAGATAAATCAGGAGTTTAATTATTAAATCTTCTTCCATTAATTCACCATAATCTTATTTATTGTGAAAGGTGTATTTTAATGTATATGGGGTTTTTATGAAGAAAAATGATAATACAAACACGTTGATTTTGATTGGCGCTAGTGCAATACTGTTTATTTTGATTGTATTTGCTGTTATTTTACTTTTTCCTATAGGTTCTGATTTTGGACCCCCAGGATTTGTGGCACCCGGAATCGCAATTATTCCTTTAAAGGGAGAAATTACTAACAGCACGGGCTCTTTTTCAGCAGATTTATCAGCTGATGAAATAGTTCAAATGCTTGATGATGCTGATAATGACTCTAGTATTGGCGCAATATTAATCGATATTGATTCTCCTGGAGGCGGTGTTGTTCCTTCAAAGCAGATTGTTTACAAGGTTAGGTCTGTAAAAAAACCGGTTTATTCTTACATAAATTCCAGTGGTGCTTCTGGAGCTTATTATGTTGCATCTGCCACGGATTATATTATGGCTGATGAGGATTCAATCACGGGGAGTATTGGAGTTATTTCAATGATACTTAATTTTGAGAAACTTTTTGATGATTTAGGAATAGGAGTTACTGTTTTGAAGGAAGGTGAATTCAAGGCAATAGGGAGTCCTTTTAAGGAACTCAGCGAGGATGAGGAAAGTATTTTACAGTCAATTTTGATTCAGATTTATGAAGGTTTTAAGGAAGATGTTCTTGAATTCAGAGGGGATAAATTAACAAGAAGCCAACTTGATTCTGTTGCTGATGGAAGAATTCTTTCCGGAAGACAGGCTTTTCAAAAAAATCTTGTTGATGAGTTATTAACAAAAGAACAGGCTGTTGATAGAGCTGCTGAACTTGCTGGAATAAAAGAACCAATAATCATTACTTACGGAAAAAAAGATTTGAGTTTTTTGGAATTATTTTTCAGTTCAGGACAAGCTTTTGGTCAGGGTTTCATTAGTTCGATAAAAACCAGTGATTCAATAGAAGTAAAATAAAAATATAATAGGGGTAAAGTAAACTAAATTAAAACAGAAAAAAGTAAATTAAAATAATTTAAATTATTCCTGAAAGTAAAAATGCGATTATTGCTCCTGAACTGCTTGCAAGAAAATTAACCTGTGTGTTATTCAGTATTCCTTTTCTTTCAAGTGTTGCTCCAAGAAGGCTGTCAATTATTGTTCCTAATATTCCTGCAATTACAATTGCTAGTGCTCCGTTTGGGCTTATTGTAAAGTAAAAAAGTAATCCGATTAATGCTGCTGCTATAATTCCTGCGATGGTTCCGAGTAATGTTATTCCGCCGTCTGTTCCTTTTTCAACTTTTTTAAAACTGGTTATCAGCACAGGATTTTTTTTTGAAAGCATCCCTATTTCTGAGGAAACAGTGTCCGCAAGTGCTGCTGAGATTGCCCCAAAAAACGCGATTCCTTGCCCCAAAAAGAGAGCTATTATAGCTGCCCCTGAATTGCCTATAATGTTAGCTGTTGTCCTTTGTTCGTGTTTTTTATGGTCTTCCCTTGCTATTTTTGTTGCTGCTTCGGCTATTATGTAAAAAACAACCAGTGTTGTGAAGGCCAAAAACCCTCCCCGAATAAATGCGATTATTCCAATTATATCTGCTATTATGATGCCTGTAGTGTTAAGTAGTTTCTTTCTGTAAGAAAAGAATGAAAATGTTGCTAAAATTAGTATTGTAATCCCAATATTTAGGGTAGTTATTGCAGGGGAGAATGCGTCAAGCATTGTTTCACACAACTAACGAGGATTTTGTTATTTCAACTCTTTTTACTGGTACAATGTTTTTCAGGTTTCCGTAAATTTTGTTTGGAATTGTACCAAATACAATTTCATCAATTATTTTTCTTGAATCTAATTCGGAAATAATTTTCTTTGTTGCTTCTTCAGTTTTTTTTCTTATGCTTGTTTTTTGATTTTTTGACGCTTTATTTTCTGTAATAATAATAATTTTGATTTTGTAAGTTTTTTTGTCTTTTGTAAAGTAAGTTTTTACACTCATTATTTTGCTTGATTTTCTTCTTACAATTCTTTTCAAGTAACTGTCTTTTACTTCGTGTCCGACTGCTTCAGTGTTGGCCTTGCTAGCCGTAACATCTTTTATTTTAAATTTCAATTGGATGTGCTGTTTTTTTGGTTGGTTTGCAAGTTCTCTTCCCGTAATAGTAATAACTCTTCCGATTAAGTTCTCTGGTTTTTCAACAATTGTTTCCCCTATTTGTTTTCTTTCAAACTCTTCAGGTGCAATAATCGCGTACCAAGATTTTTTCTTCCACTTATCAGTGGTTTTGGTTTTTTTCTTTGGCTGTATTTTTAGTTTTTCTGTTTTCTTAACTTTTTTATCTTTAGCCATAAATTATCACTTCACCAAAGCCGTCTGCTCACGGCTGTAGAGCGGACTGTCTTCGCTTGTGCTCGACAGGCCTGCCATTATGTTTTTTATCTTAATCATTTTTATCACTTCACAAGTAAAGCTGCTTTTTCCGGAGTGTATCTCCAGTCTTTTGCAAGCTTTCCTTTTTTAACATAATATTTTGTAAGCCTTCTGATTTTACTGACAGTTAATTGATATCCTCTTTTTGAGGTCATGTCTTTTTTGTTTTTTTCCATGTGTTTTGTAAGTTTAACTGATTTTTTGATTAAGTTCAGCATATCTCTTGGAATATCCGATCCAAGTTTGTTTTTTTCCAAAATTTGTTCAATCTTTTTTCCGCTTAGTTTATGAACACTTGGAATTCCGTATTGATCTCTAAGAGTAATTCCGATTTCGCTTGCGGTTAAACCAGTATTAGCTAATTCAATAATAATTTGTTCGATTTCAGCTGGTTTGTATTCTACCCAGCTTGCACTTTGTTTTGATGCTGGTGGTGTAGAACCGCTTTTACCTTTTGAACCTGAGTGCATTCTGCTCATTCTATCAAAAATCCTATTTCTTATTCTTGGCGCCGTCCCGCCCAAAACCGTTGCGTCGGTTTGGTACGCATCCACTTCGCTTGTGCTCAGTAGGACTGTCCCTATGGAAGGGGAAAGCTAAATACTACTAAAAGTATTACATATTTTCCTTAGAGAAGCTTTAAAAAGCTACTTTTAGGCTTTTACGTGAACATGGCTATAACCATTACAATAATTATTAATGTTACAATTGCATAAACTAACAATAAATAAAGGTGGTCTGCTTGGCCTCGTGAATTCATAAATAATTTATGGTTTTAGAAATTTAATAGTATCGAGCCCTTGCTTCCACCTCAGAAAGGTGTTTTAAGACATTTTTTCCATTACTAAATGATTTTTGGTATTCATTTTCGATGTTTTTCCACAAATCAAGTATTTGGTAGTGCGTAGCCATAAATGTTTTCTTAAAAACCAAAAGGTCAACTGATTTATCCTCTATTTTGCTTGAAATGCTTCCTAATCCAAAATCCAGAAAAACCAAAATATTGTTATGTAGAATAATGTTGCTTGTTGTTAAATCTCCGTGAATCAAATCTTCAGAATGCATTTTTCCAATCAGGTTTCCGGCTTCTTCACAAAGCTTTTTTGCGTCTTTATTTCCTGATAAGAATTCTTCTTTGAGTGTTTTTCCTGAAATGAACTCTGAAATAATTTCCATGTCCTTGAGGTTAATCTTCCACACTATTGGAGTTCGTATTCCTGCTTTTTTGGCTTTTGAAAGTAAATTACACTCAGTTCTAATTCTTTCTTTCAAAATTCTTTCATCAAGGCTTTTTTCTCTGTATTTTTTTCTTTGCCTCTGCTTTACAACACATTCTCTTCCTAAATATGTGTCCTTGAAAAGCTTGGCTTCAGCTCCTTGTTTAATTAACTCCATAAATGAGTTTTCTTAACAAATAGTTTTAAGCGTGTTGATAGGTCCTTCAAGAGAACTTTTAACTGCATTTAATGATGTATCAAAATCAGCATGAAACATATAACTGAATCCTGAAATATTTTCGGATAAATTATTTCTTTTCTGAAGTGCATTATCCGCATTTTGAACTGCTTTTTCTGCTGAGTTTCTTGCTAAAATTATCGGGCTTGTTTGTCTGCAGTCAACTTGCTGTAAATCCATTTTGGAAATATTTTCAGAATACTCTAAAAGTGATTTTTGCATTTCAATAAGCTCAAGTTTTACTGCAACAACATCTTGTGTATCACCGCTTGTATTCAAACCCCGTAATTCACTTTCGTATTGTTCAAGTTCTTCCAAGGTTCCGGGAATAAGTTTTTCAGCACTAACCCCGTATTTAGCATCAATTGCTTTAACCTGTTCAAGACCGCCAATAAAACCTAGTTGCAGTAAACCAAAATAAACAAGCCCTATGAAGATTATTATAAAAATGAGTTTTTTGAGTTTAATCACTTTTCTCACCCTAAGTAATCCAGTGTACTTTCAAATATTCCTTTGGTTTTTCCAGGATTATAATTAAAATAAATGCTTTTTCCGATTACAAGATTCTTCTCAGCAATTCCAATGAATTCTTTTCCGTCGGTTCCTCTTTCAATAAAAGCAATTTCTTTTCCTGTTAGGCCAATGTCAAATATTTCGAAAGTAGCAGTGTATGATGGGTCAGCTGGAAAAATATCTATTCCTTGTAGTATTGGATGACTTTCATCTTTTCTCAAAAGTTTTCCCTGAATTAATAATCTGTTAACACAGGTTGGCTGATCATTCACAATTCTGTCACATTCAACAGGAATTATATCTTCAAATGTGTTTTTCCATCCGATAACATCAAATGAATCAGGCCTTCGTGTTCCTGAATCTTTTACAAGTATAAAGCTTCCGCCTTTTTTCACAAAAGCAACAACAGCATCGCCAAGTGCCTTAGTAACTTCTTTACTTGCTTCTTTGCTTTGATCAAGCATTACAATTTCGTATTCTGCAAGTATTTCTCCAGGGTTTCTGTCTAATGATTGAGGCGTTCTTACAGTATAATCAATTGTTTTACTTTCATTCAAAACAGCTAAAGTTTCCTCACTTGATGAACCAATTACCAGCATTTTTGTTTTTTGTGGGGCATTCCCTAAAGAAATAATATTAAAATTTACCAAAAGAAATCCAATTACAACCAAGGCTACGAGTCCAATAACTATTTTTTTTATTTGATTGTTTTTTGGTTGTGGTTCGTCCATTTCATCCATTTAGACCGTTCTAAATAGGCTTTTCTGGTTTATTAAGGTTTAGTTTATTTCTATTTTTATTTCTTCAGAATTCCCTGCGGGACTCCCTTTGGTCGCAGTTTTTTCAGTTTTAAGTTCCATAATTTTCATTGTCTGCTTAATATCTTCAGAAACTTTTTCAATTAAATCAGCATCCTTAAAACTAACCTTAACACTTGCAAGTTCAGCATTCATTGAAAGATTATTTTCAGATTTATACTTCCTAATCATAGCAATAATTTCCTTTGCAATTTCCCCTGCTTTTTCAGATTCTTCATTAATCAAATCTTCATCAAGCACAGGCCATTTCTCCAAATGAATCGATTTTTCCTTTGCAATTTTCTTAAAGTTGCTCTGGAAAATTTCTTCAGAAATATGCGGTACAAAAGGAGCAATCATTTTCAATAATTCAGTAATTATTTTTACAAGCACTATCTTTGCGGTTTCATTTTCTTCATTTTCTTCTTCAGAATAAACCCTGTGCTTTACCATTTCAATATAATAATCAGCAAACTCCAACCAGAAGAAATTACGAACCGCACTCAGAGCTTTTGAAAATTCATAAACATCAAGCGAGTCAGTTGCTTCTTTTTTTACTTTTGCAAACCTGCTCAAAATCCATTTATCAACTTCTCTCAAATTCCCTTTAACTTTTTCAAAATCTTCAAGTGTAACTCCTTCAGTTTTCATTGCAACAAATCTTGAAGCATTGGAAATTTTCATTAAAAACTTTTTTCCAGAAATAAATTCCTTCTCTTGAAAAGGCAAATCTTCGCCTAAAGAACCTGCAGCGGCCCAATATCTAAGCATGTCAGCTGAATACTTTTCAATCATTTCCACAGGCTCTATTGCATTCCCAAGGCTTTTGCTCATTTTTCTTCCTTTTGGATCAAGTGCATGTCCTGAAATCATTATGTCTTTCCAAGGCAAACTCTTGTCGTGGAAATAAGCTTTTACAATTGTGTTAAATGCCCATAAAGTGATAATATCATGTGCCTGAGGCCTCATACTCATTGGGAACAATTTTTTGTGAAATTCTTTATTCTCTGCCCATCGTGAATTAATTTGCGGAGTAAGTGAAGAAGTCATCCATGTATCCAGAACATCCTTTTCAGGAACAAATTCTTTTCCTTTACATTTTGGACATTCACTCACAGGAGGTTTATCCTGCATTGGATCTACAGGAAGCTGTTCTTCTTTAGCAATTATTTCTGTATCACATTTTTTACAATACCAAACCGGAAAAGGAACCCCGAAAAACCTTTGCCTTGAAATACTCCAATCCCACTGTAAACCTTTAATCCAATTATCATACCTTGCTTTCATGTGCTGTTTCGGAAACCAGTTTAGTTCTTCTCCTTTTTTCAAAAATTCTTTTTTCAAATCCATGTATTTTACAAACCATTGTTTTGTTGAATATACTTCAATTTGAGTTTTGCATCTTTCATGAACGCTTACATCGTGTATTATTGGTTCTATTTTTTCAACATGATTTCCTTTTTGCAAGGCATCGATTATTTTTTTCCTTGCTTCTTCTGCTTTCAAACCTGCGTATTCTTTGGCTATTTCATTTAGTCTTCCGTCTTTTCCAACAACTGATTTGATTTTGAATTGAGGATGTTTAGCAACGAATTCTATACTTGTTGCATCACTGTAAGGACACCAGTAAACAGCACCTGTCCCAAAATCAATTTTTGCTGATTCATCTGCGATAATCGGGACCCATTCATTGCTGATTGGTATTTTTGCTTTCTTTCCTACAAAATCTTTGTATCTTTTATCATCCGAGTGTACTGTAATGCATATACATGCGTGCAGTAATTCCGGTCTAGTTGTGGCGTATGTAATTTGTTTTCCGCCTTCAACTTCAGCTTTGATGTAAACAAAATTTGATGGAAATTCTTTATCCTCCAACTCCGCCTGTGCGATTGCTGTTTCACAGGTTGGACACCACATGCTTGGTGCATCTTTTCTGTAAACTCTTTTCATTTTGTGAATTTCAATAAAACTTTTCTGGCTTGTTTTTCTTTCAAAAGAATCAATTGTTCTGTAAAGTAAATTCCAATCTACACTCAAACCAAGTGAATAAAAATCATCTTTCATTATTTCTTCATGCTTCTTAGTTTCCTCAAGGCAGATTTTTATGAACTCTTCTCTTGTAAAATCCTTGGCTCTTATTTTCCTACTTTTCTCAACAAGCCTCTCTGTTGCTAATCCATTATCGTCAAACCCAAATGGGTAGAATACATTGAACCCTCGGCTTCTCTTGTAACGTGCAATAAAATCTGCCTGAGTATAAGAAAAAGCATGTCCTAAATGCATTTTTCCGCTTACTGTTGGTGGAGGCGTATCAATAGAATATATGCTTCCGTCTCTTTTTGGGTCAAAAGAATAAACCTTGTCAGATTCCCATTTCTTTTGCCATTTTTTCTCTATTGCGTGAAAATCCGTTCCTTTCTTTTCAGCCATCAAAAACACCTATAATTAGTTATTTCAATAGAATAAGGCTTAAAAAAGGTGTTTTATGAACGATTAAATTCACTCAAAAATCCCTTTCAATTTCCCAAAAATACCCTTTCTTGTCTTTGCGGTTTCTTCTTCGCCCTGAAGTTCTTCCAGAATTTTCTTCATTTTTTTGGATATTTTTTCAGGTGTTTTTACAACAACTCTCACATATTGGTCTCCAAAATCCTTTCTCTGAAGTTTTTGAATTCCTTTTTCTTTCATTTTGAATAAAGTTCCTGATTGGGTTCCTGAAGGGACTTTTAGTTTTGCTTTTCCTTTCAAAGTAGGAATTTCAATTTCATTTCCTAAAGCGGCTTCGCTGAAGGAAATTGGTAATTCCATAAAAATATCAAAACCATCTCTTTTGAAAACTTCATGCGGTTCAACAAAAATAATTGTAATCAAATCTCCTTTGACTGCGCCTTTTTCTCCATCATTCCCCTGATCTCTTAATCTTAAGTGATTTCCAGAATCAATTCCTGCAGGGATTGTAATGCTAATCTTTTTTCTTTTGTGTTCTCTTCCAGAACCCGAACAATCAGGGCAAGGCTCCTCTACCTGTTCTCCTTCTCCTTTACATTTTCTGCAGGTGCTTTGAGTTGCAATAGTTCCTAGGAAAGTTCTTCTGATTTGTTTTTCCATTCCTGAACCATTACAAACATTACAAGTAACTATTTTTGTCCCGGGTTTTGCTCCTGAACCTTTACAATTATCACATTCCTCTATTCTGTCAACTTCAATTTCTTTTTTGGTTCCAAATGCTGCTTCTTCAAAACTCAATGAAAGTTTAACAATAATATCTTCGCCTCTTCTCGGGCCTCGTCTTCCTTGCCCAAAAATATCTTCAAAGCCTCCTCCTCCAAAACCGAATGATTCGAAAATATCTGAGAAATCAAAACCTTCCCCCCCGAAACCCTGAAAACCGCCTTGACCAAACCTTTCAGATTGTTCACCAAACTGGTCATAGTTTCTTCTTTTTTGTTCATCGCCTAAAACAGAATAAGCATGCTGAACATCCTTGAATTTTTGTTCAGCATCGGTTTCTTTGGAAATATCCGGGTGGTATTTTTTTGCAAGTTTTTTGTAGGCTTTCTTGATTTCTTCCTGAGAAGTACCTCTTTGAATTCCTAGAATATTGTAGTAATCTTTTGCCATGTTTTTCCGCCTACGCAAGTTCCTTGATTAGATAGCCGGAAGCAATAAGAATTATAATTCCAAGTAATATTGAAATTGAATAACCAAGCAGTTCTTTTCCAGGGAGGAAAACAGAGTCAAAATAATCAAGCAAACCCCAAATTCCTCTCCAAAAACTTATGACTGCTACACCAATTATTATTGTGAATGTAATTTGGTGTTTTTCTTTTATCTTTCCAAAATATTTCCACATAGTAACACCTTTACAATAAAGCATCTATTTATTTCTTCTTCTTTTTCTCTTTGTCTTCTTCTGTAAATTCAGCATCAACAACCTTTTCGCTTTTAGAGGAACCCTTTTTATCTTTCTTTCCCTCAGTTGCTGATTCTTGTGCTTGCTGTTGCTTTTGTGCTTCTTCCTGAGCTTTTTTGTAAAGCTCTGCGGAAGCTTCCTGAACCTCCTTATTAAGTTCCTCAAGTTTTGCTTTCAAAGCAGAAATATCTTTCTTTTCAGGTTCAAGTAATTTCTTGAGTTCCTCGTTCTTTTCCTTAATAACTTTAATCTTGTCTTCTGGAATTTTTCCTTTCATTTCTTCCATCATTTTTTCCGTAGAATAAACAGTTGCATCTGCTGTGTTTATTGTTTCAATTTCTTCCTTCTTTTTCTTATCCTCATCAGCATGGGCTTCTGCATCTTTTTTCATTTTTTCAATTTCTTCTTCACTGAGTTTATTTCCTGCAACAATCTTGATGCTTTGTTCTTTTCCGGTTCCAAGGTCCTTTGCAGTAACGTGAACGATTCCATTTGCATCAATATCAAAGGTTACTTCTATTTGTGGAACTCCTCTTTGTGCTGGTGGAATACCTATTAATTGGAATCTTCCTAATGTTTTATTATCAGGGGCCAGTTCTCTTTCTCCTTGTAGAACATGAATATCAACTGCTGGCTGATTATCAGATGCGGTTGAGAAAATTTGACTTTTTTTGGTTGGGATAGTTGTGTTTCTTTGGATTAAAGGAGTTCTTACTCCTCCAAGAGTTTCTATTCCGAGAGTTAAAGGGGTGACGTCAAGGAGCAGAACATCTTTGACTTCTCCGGAGAGAACTCCGCCTTGAATTGCTGCTCCCATTGCCACACATTCCATTGGGTCAACTCCTCTTTCTACTTTTGCGCCTATTTCGGATTCAACGAATTTCTGAACAGAAGGCATTCTTGTTGGCCCGCCTACTAAAATAATTTTATTAATATCTCCAGGAGTTGCTTTAGCGTCTGCTAATGCCTGTTGTATAGGTTTATCACATTTCTTGATTATTGGCATTACCAATTCCTCAAGCTTAGCCCTGTTTAGTTTCAATTGTAAATGCTTTGGCCCGTCCTGAGTTGCTGTTAAGTAAGGAAGATTAATTTCAGTTTCAAGAGTAGTTGATAATTCAATTTTTGCTTTCTCTGCTGCTTCTCTTAATCTTTCCATTGCTGTGTTATCTTTTGTTAAATCAAAGTTTTCTTTTTTCTTGAATTCCTCAATCAAATACTTGGTTAAGGTTTCATCCATGTCTCTTCCTCCAAGCTGAGTGTCTCCGCTTGTGGATTTAACTTCGAAAACTCCGTCTTCGTATTCCATTACTGTAACATCGAGTGTTCCTCCACCCAAATCAAAAACAAGTATTTTGAAATTCTTTTCTTTCTTATCAAGTCCATAAGAAAGTGAAGCCGCAGTTGGTTCATTAACAATCCTTTCTACTTTCAGGCCTGCAATTTCTCCTGCGTCCTTTGTAGCCTGTCTTTGGTTGTCATCAAAATAAGCCGGAACAGTAATAACTACCTTTTCTACTTTGTATCCTAAAAACTCTTCTGCATCTTTTTTGATTTTTTGTAAAACAAAAGCGGATAATTGCTGAGCAGTGTATTCTTTGTCTCCTGCTTTGAACTTTTTGTTGGTTCCCATGTCTCTTTTAAAACCTGAAAAAGTTCTGTCAGCATTAGTAACTGCCTGTCTCCTTGCTGGTTCTCCAACAAGCATTTGGCCTTCTTTTGTAAATGCTACAACGCTTGGAAATGATTTTCCGTAAGCTGTGTTTCCCTCAGCACTTGGGATTATTTTTGGTTTTCCTCCTTCTAATACTGCTGCTGCTGAATTGCTTGTCCCTAAATCGATTCCGATTATTTTTCCCATTGCTCATCATCTCCTTTTTTTGTTTTTTAGATGTTTAATTTCAATTTCATAATTTTCTGGCGTCCCATAAGGTATTCTTATCAAAGGTTCACCAACTTGATTTCCCTTTCTTAAATTAATAATTGCTTCAGCTAAAGCATTTGTATGATTTAAATTTGCACTATTACCATTTCCAAACAAAACCCATTTTCCCATAAATTATTCCTCCTTTTTATTCACCTTGACCTTCGCAGGTCTCAAAATTTTTCCGTTTAAAGTATAACCTTTCTGAAATTCTTCCAGAATTTCATTGTCTTTTCCTTCTTCTTTTACAGTCATCATACATTCATGAAAGTCATGGTCAAATGTTTTTCCAACACTTTCAATCTTCTTAACCCCGTTTTTTTCCAGTATTTGAGTTAACTGCTTTTGGACGATTTCAAATCCTTTTTTCATTTCCTCATTATTGCTTTTTTCAGCTTCTCTGATTCCTTCTCCAAGAGAATCAACCAACGGCAAGAAATCCTTAATTATTTCTGCATTTGCTATTGTTCTGAAATTCTGCATTTCTTTTTCTGTTCTTTTTTGAAAATTTTCAAATTCTGCTTGGATTCTTTGCATATTGTCCTTATATTCCTCAGAAAGCGCCTTTGCTTCCTGTAATTCCTTATTATTTTCTTTTTTTTTTGTCAAAAAATCCCTCAAGCAAAACTAAAAAATGTTCAAACTATTTGAACAATAACTAAACTCTTTAGACGAAGGTTTTTTAAAGGTTTCATCTAAGTTTAGTTTTATGGAAGTTGATCCTAATAGAGTTTCTTTCAAAATTGTTGTTAAAAGGGTCGAAAGGCCCTTTTCTCACGATCCTTTAGACGAGTTTGAATGGTTATGTCAAACATTAGGTTTTTTGGAGCCTATTGATAAGGATAAAACCGCAGCTTCTATTTTCAAGGTTATGCTGGCTGCGTCTGATAAAGGTCAGGCTTTGAGTTCAACTGCTATTGCTGATCAGATTGGAATGAGCAGAACCGCGGTTATTAATCATTTGAACAGCCTTATGAGGTCCGGTATTGTGGTCAGGGCTGGAAAATATTATGTTTTACGTTCAAGGTCTATGCTTCGTACTATAGAAGAGATTCAGGAAGATGTTGAAAGGATTTTTGCAAAAATGAAAAAAACAGCTCTTGAAATAGACCAGGAATTAGG
>JBDRLP010000035.1:0-9866 GCA_043812975.1 Candidatus Iainarchaeum sp.
CGGGTTGCCGGAAGAGTAGACATGACTGAGTCGGATGGAGATATTTTCAGATTATATTTACAGAAAGACTTTGAATTATTCCTGCCTGAAAGCAATACTTGTACTATTGGCGAAGTAATAACAGTAGCCCCTTATGTAGAAAACACAGAACTTGATTTGAGTGATTCAGCTTCCTTTGCAAATTTAAGCGGGTTTTCATTCCTTTCTGTTGCAATTGATGACGCTGGTTCTTTAGAAGCAATAACCGTTGTTGATGATGATGATAGTATTGAAAGGGTGGATATTTTTTATCAGATTGGAGGGGATATTACCCAAATAACCTATAATTTAGTTACTGAGGGCCAATCTTTGGGTTCTATCCCCACAAATGCTGATTTTTCATGGTTCAATTATTATGATTATGCCGGCGGACTTTCTAATATTTCAGTGCTTAACCAGTTTGTAGAGCCAAATCAGGAGCCTCCACCCGCCCCGGATCCTCCAAACTATATTGGTGCTGCTGTCTTAACAGGAACAGTTTCGGCAGATGGAAGATCTTACGAAATCACAATTAATGTTCCCCTAATAGAAGACGGGGATGAATCTGATGGGGCAACCCTGTTTTTTAAAATAGATAACGGAGAAGAAAGAACACTTGTATTAACCAAAGGAACAGATTCATATACTGGTTCTTTAGGCGTGTTTGATAATGAAGTAATTGTAACCGGGGCTGTGCGGGTTGACGGTTCTGCTGGAACACAATGGAAGGGCCTAATAACAAGCTGGTATAATTTAGTTATCTCGGGACAATTAGAATGTGTAGAGCTTTGTAACGATGGAGTTGATAATGACAATGATGGTTTGATTGATGAAGATTGTGTATTGCTTCCTGAATTATTTTTCTTCAAAAAAAATGTTCCTTATTATGCACTTTCAAATCAGCCGATTGTTGCGGATGTAACAATCAAAAATAGCGGTCTTTCAAATTCAGCAGGATTCAGTGTTGGATTTTATTTGAATGATGAATTAATTTCAACACAACCTGTTTCTTCTTTAGGAAGAGATGTAAGTGAAAAAGTTTCTTTCGAAATTCCTTATAAAACTAGCTATGAAGGAGAAAACGAAGCAAAAGTTGTTATTGATCCGGATAACGAAATTTCTGAAATGATTGAATCAAATAACATTTACATTCAGGAAATAATCATCGGGCCTAACTTTTTTGATATTGAATTAAATGCAAACGAATCTCATTTTCCCGGAGACACAAGACAGGTACTAGTAAGAGATGCATATGAAAGAATAGTAGATGCTGCTGATTTAGAAATTGTTTCGCCAAACGGTCAGATAATAACTCTTAAATCCGATTCTGATGGGCATGCAGAATTCGTGCTTCTTGCTTCAGGTTCTTATGATATTAAAGTTACCAAGGAAAAGTTTGTTCCGTTTGAAGGAAAGTTCGCAATTGCAAAAATTGTTGTAACAGGATTGAAAGATATTCTTCCAGTCGGGGATTCACAGGAATTAATTGTTGAAAACTCAGTACAAAGAAAATTAACAGACGGAACATTAGAAGTAAGTCTTCCTGAAGGAACAACTCTAAGTTATGATCTTAGTACAACTCCAATAATTATTTTCGAAGCAGCTCAGCAGGGAAAATATGCTTTAAGAGTTATAAGAAATGAACTCGTGATTTATGAATCAGATTTCCTTGCAACAGGAGTAATAGAATCAATATTATTTGGTCAGGGTTCATTGCTTGACTTATTATTCGGGCCAATAATCAGAACACCTGTATTATTCTTACTAATGATAATCCTTGCTTCTCTGAGTGCGTATTTTGCTTACTCAAAAGCACCAATGTTTTTCAGAAGAGGAGCCAAAGGAACAACTGAGAAAAAGATTGAACAGGCAATGCGTTTCGGAATAGCTTTTGCTTATTTCTTATTACCTTTCCAGTTTGACAGGATGTTCGGATTCAATGCAGGATTAATGATAATCTTCTTAGAAGTGGTTGTATTGCTGATCTACGAGTATTATTTGAAACAAATTAAAGGCAGAAGAAAGGCGATTAGTGTCAAGTAAAGGGCATATAGTACTTAACTTTAAATTCCTATAATTCCTATTAATTATACAATTTTAGAGGTGTTGGTTTGAAAGTAGCGATTAATGGTTTTGGAAGAATCGGAAAACTAGTTTTAAGATACGGGATTAAAGAAAAAATTGATTGGGTTGTTAATCATCCAAAAGGAATCGAGAGTGCTGAACACGTCTTCAAGTATGATTCTGTTCAGGGAAAATTTCCCGGAAAAATAAAAATTGAGCAGGATAATTTAGTAATTGATGGAAAAAAAGTGAAGGTTATTTCTGAAAGAGCAAGGCCTGAAGAATTGCCATGGAAAAAACTCGAGGTTGATGTTGTAATTGAAAGCACTGGTCTTTTTAGAAAAAAAGAAGATGCAGAAGGCCACATAAAAGCAGGGGCAAAAAAAGTTGTGATAAGCGCTCCGGGAAAAGGTGATGTTGAAAGTTTTGTAATGGGAGTAAACTCTGATGGTTTGAATAAAAGCGGTTCTGTTATTGACAATGCTTCCTGCACAACAAACTGTTTAATGCCGGTTTTAAGAGTTCTGAATGATAAGTTCGGAATTGAAAAAGGATTCATGACAACAATTCACGGTTATACTGGTGATCAAAATTTAGTTGATGGAACCCATAAAGACCCGAGAAGAGCAAGAGCAGCTGCTGTTAATATTATTCCAACAACCACCGGAGCCACTAAAGCAGCAGGAAAAGTTATTCCTGCACTAAAGGGAAAACTTGATGGAAAAGCAATCAGAGTTCCTGTTCCAACTGGTTCACTTGTTGATGTTACTGTAATTCTTGGAAAAGAAACAAGTGTTGATGAAGTTAATTCTGCAATGAAAAAAGCTTCAGAAGGCTATCTGAAAGGAATTCTTGAATACACTGAAGAACCAATTGTATCAACTGACATTATTGGAAATACTCATTCAAGTATTTTTGATGCTGAATTAACAAAAGTCCTCGGCAACATGGTTCAGGTTGTTTCATGGTATGACAACGAAGCAGGTTATTCCAAGAGAACTGTTGATTTGGTTAAGAGTTTGAAGTTGTAAGTACAGGTTAATTTTTTCCTGTGCTAATAATTTAGTTATTATTATTTTTGCAGAACAACTTACAAGGCAAAGAGTGAAAGATATGAAATATAGATATGACAAAGAAACTGATATTATGGTGATAGAACTCAGTAAGGATAAACCTGACTTTGCAGAACAGAAAGACAGTATTATTACTCATTATGATAAAAACAATAAACCAGTGGAAATAGAAATTCTTGAGGCAAGTAAAGCCACAAAAGATATGTTAGCCGCAATTAAAACCCAGAACATGCATGCAAGTGCCTAATTATTGCTTTCTATACTCATCAAATTTCCCCAAATACTTTTGAGGTTTTGATAACCATTCAAACTTTTTAGGATTCTTAATTGCATCTGAATACATTGGTTTTGAATTAGAATAACCAAATTCAGAAAAACTTTTAGAAGAAATTAATTGTATTGGAGAAATTCGTTTGTATTTTTTGTTTTTCACAAAACCTTTTGTGGTTTCATACCACTGTGCTCCGTGTAATTTTTCAATCGGACCATAATTGCTTCTGAATCCCGGAAACACCCAGTTAGCCATTACAAGCGGTTCTTTAGAAGAAGGATTCACTGTCACATGGCAAAACCCCGGAAGCATTAAACATTTGTCTCCTGGTCTTGCATCAAAAACAAGAAACTCCTTTCCATTCTGCAAAAGATAATGAGCACGGCCGTGTAAAACCTCGTAAATTTCAGGCCAGTAGGTTTTTGTTTTAGGAACTTTTGGGTGGTAATGTCCAAAAGTTTTGTTTGGTTCACCTCCAACATTAAAAGCCGGCAAAATCGTAATATCATACCTCAAATTATTTGCATTTATTTTTCCCTTGTCCTTTTCCAGGCAAACATCGCGATACATGTCATAAAATTCTTTTGGAGCCTTAGATTTCGGGTTCTTCAGAACCGCAAGCATCATTTCTCTTGTTCTGGCTTCAGGAACAACTTTTTTCATTCCTTTTCCAAAAACAAGCTTATTTCCCCTGAGTTTTAGTGGCAATCCCGAGATTTTCCTTAAATCCACTGTATTCATGCTAGAATTAAGACAATTATGAATATATACTTTAGCCTGCATTCATCAAGTATATTACTGTTTTGGTGAGAGCTGATGAAATACAAAAGCATTTTTGATTTTGATTTGAAAGGAAAAACTGTTTTTATGAGAACAGACCTTAACAGTTCAGTTGTTGAGGGCAGAGTTGTAATTTCTTCTAGATTGAGAGAGCATTCCAAAACAATTTATGCTTTAAGCGAAGAAGGAGCCAAAGTTGTTGTTTTAAGCCATCAGGGAAGGCCCGGTGAAGAAGGCTTTATTTCGTTAAAAAGGCACGCTGATCACATTAGAAAATTTATTGATAAACCACTCAAATTTGTAAAATGGGAAGATGATTTTGAAAAAGAAATCAAATCTCTAAAAGATGGTGAAGTAATAATTCTGGATAATACTCGTTTTTTGAAAGATGAACAGGTTAAGAAAACTCCTGATGAACATGCAGAAGATGAAACAATAAAAAAATTAGGTGCATTAGGGGATTTGTTTGTACAGGATGCTTTAAGTGTCTGCCACAGGTCACATGCAACTGTTGTTGGTTTCAAAAAATACATGCCTTGTGTTGTGGGGCCTGTTCTTGAAAAGGAACTTGAAGCACTGGAGAAACTCGAAGACGGAGCAAGTAATGGGAAACTTTTGGTTCTCGGAGGGTCAAAACTAAAAGACTCAATTAAGCTTCTCAAAGGAATGCTTGAAAATGGTATGGCTAACAAAGTATGTGTTGGTGGTTTGTTCGGAGAACTTTTCCTGAAAGCCAAAGGAATAAAATTAGGGGCTAAGGATTCTTTTTTCACTGAAAAAGGTTTTGATGAACTTATACCAAAAGCAAAAGAACTTCTTGACAAGTATTCTGAAAAACTTATATTGCCTCAGGATTTTGGTTTGGATGATAACAAAAAAAGAAAAGAAATTAAAGTTGAGGAACTTCCTTCAGATTTAAATTCAATGGATATAGGAACTGAAACAACTGAAATTTTCAAAAAAGAAATAAGGGATTCTAAAGTAGTTGTTTTTAACGGTCCTATGGGGGTTTATGAAAAAGAAAAGTTTTCAGTAGGGACAAAGAAAGTTCTGGAAGCACTTGCATTCCACAGGTGCTATTCAATAATAGGTGGTGGAGACACAGAAAGAGCTCTTACAAGCTTTGGATTAGTTCCACAGGATTTTTCTTACGTTTCTCTTGCAGGAAAAGCGCTGTTGCAATATCTTTCAGGAATACCGCTTGCAGGATTAGAAATTCTTGAAAAAAATTAGATTTTTCCTATTTCTTCAGAAATTTTCTGAGCTATTTTTTCCTTTGCTCCGTTGACCAAAACAGTTTTTCTCTTAGAAACAATCAGCATTTCGCTTTTATCAGAACCAGCAGGGTTTTTTGCAATATCATTAACAACAACCATTTCAATCTTGTTTTTTGCTAAAAAATCTTTCCCAATTTTTTCAAGTTCTTTTTTGCTTTTGTTGGTTTCTGCTTTGAAAGCAATTATTTTCAAGTTTGGAAATTTCTTTTGAACTTCTTCCAATAATTTTTTTGTTGGAACTAACTCTAAATTAATTTTTTCAGAACTTGAAATTTTGTTGTTTTGTTTTTTAGCTTCAAAATCATTAATCGCAGCAGGCAAAACAAAATAATCAAAACCTTTTGAGAGTTCTTTCATTATTTGAGAATAAAATTTCTTATGCTCCGTTCCCTCAATAATAGAAACGCTTGCTCCGTTTACAAAAAGTTCGTGTTCCAAAGCTTTTCCCATTTTCCCTGAGGATAAATTAGTAATAATTCTCATCGGGTCAATTGCAGAATAGGTAGCTCCGTTCCCAACTAATACTTTTTTTCCTTCAAGTTTTTTTTTACCTAGAGCTCTTTCAACTTCCAAAACAATTTTTTCTAACGGAGCTATCTTTGCTTTTTCCTCTTCCACAAGAGGTTCAATAATTTTAATTCGCTTTTCCCTTTCCAATAATTCCAGATTTTTTTGCACTATTGGATGTTCATACATTGGTTCGTGCATTGCAGGAGCTATAAGAACTGGTTTTTTAGAACCAATTGCAATTGTCGCAAAAGTCGTGATAGGAGTATCATCTATTGCCATTGCGATTTTTGAAATAGTATTAGCAGTAGCAGGAGCAATAAGCATCAAATCTCCAATGCCTTTTTTTCCAAAAAATTTCACATGCTCAACTTTTCCGGTTATTTTTGTAATCACTGGATTTCCTGAAGCCCATTCCATTGCATCTTTTGTAATAATTCCTTCAGCTCCTTTACTCATAAGAACCTGAATATTGAAACCCTTCATGCGAAGTAACCTCACAACATCAAATGCACGAACCGCGGCAATGCTCCCACAAACTCCCAAAACAACTGTTTTCATCATCTATTTTCGCATGAAAAACAGTATAAATGAGTTCCTCCAATTATTTTGTCATGCTTGACAATCTTTCCTTAGCTTATCTTTTACTGGAACTCAAACCAATATTGGTGAATGGTTTCATCAATAAGATAAGTGAAATTAAGAACGGTTTCATAAAAGTGAAGATTCACACAAAAAAAGGAACCAAAGACCTTATTCTTGCTCCGAATGAATTGTTTATTTCTAATTATTCATTACAAGCCCGGCATGGAAAATCAGGATTAGCAAATGCTCTGAGAAAAGAACTTTACAATAAGAGAATTATTGATGTTTACCAGAACGAACTTGATAGAGTTGTTGTAATAAAATTCCTCGAACATTTTATTGTGCTTGAATTAATCGGAGAAGGAAACAAAATATTCCTTGATAATGAAGGGATAATCCTTTCCTGCCAGAGAAATGAGCAGTGGGCTGACAGAACCACGAAAAAAGGCGAAAAATACATTTTTCCAAAACCGAATGGCATTAATCCAACAAAACTAACTTCTTCTGATTTGAAAGAAGCTTTTTCCGTTTCTGAGAAGGATTCAATAAGAACCCTGATTTCTCTTGTAAACATTTCCCCCTTTGTTGCAGAAGAGGTTTTTTTCCAGTTAAAGCTGGATAAAAAAAGCAAAGCAAACACCCTGAAAGACCCAGAAATCAAAAAAATAGCTTCAAAAGTAAAGGAATTCTATACTCCAAAACCATCAAATTTAGCTCCAGTTTCATTCAATGAACAACCTTATCCGTTTACCCTTGGGGCACAAAAAACCCCTGCTGAGAAAATCGATTCTATTAATTTTTTTATTGATGAAAAAATTTCAAATTCCTTAACAAAAATAGAGATTGAAAAAGAAGCTGCAGTGAACAAAAAAGCTGTTTCAAAATTGGAGTTTCACAGAAACCAGCAAACACTGGCTAAAACGAAATTTGAAGATCAGGCCGATGAAGGAAAAATAAAAGCCGAATTAATTTATCAGCATTATAATGAGCTGGAAGAGCTCAGGAGTGCAATTTTAAAAGCAATGAAAATTGGTTTAAAAGAAAAAGAAATTATGTATAAGTTCAATTCTGCGGCTGAAAAAGGGAATAAAACAGCAAAGTTAGTTACACAGATAGACTTCTCAAAAAAGAAGTTCACTGTGGAACTAATTTAATCTTTTGCGCCGATTTCTCTTTCATCAACAATAAAAACGTCGCTCACCGCAGTAACTGCTGAGTAGGGAACCTCTATTACTCTGTCTTTAGCTTCTACTTTCTTAGCTATTTTACTGTCCCTGTCAACCTCGACCAAAAGTGCTTCTATGTCTCCGTTTCTTTCATCAACTAAAAGGTCAACTAATTTTCCAACTTCATCTCCCCTGTTAGTGATTACTCTTTTGGTTGCTAACTGCCTTGCGATTGTGTATTTGTACATGAAAATTACCTCTCTAATTATTTCTTATATAGGAAAGTCTTACTTATTTAAAAATTTTACCTTAAAACCATGCTATACATAACGGATTTTGCTGTTTTTTGCTAATATTCTGCTTATAATTATAATATAGGCGGTTATGTATATTTGCATGTCTGTTAAATTGAACCCTGAAAATCCCAGTGAAACAAAATTACTTTCTCAAAAACAGGTTGATAAATTAAAGAATGCTCAGTATGGTTTGGTTGGTTCTCATTCCGCGGTCCAGATTTGTTCCTGGAACAAGAAAGCTATCAGGCAGGAAGGGGTTTGTTATAAGCAAAAATTTTATGGGGTAGAATGCGATGCATGTGCTCAAATGTCCCCAACAGTGCTTTGGTGTAATGAAAATTGCATTTTTTGCTGGCGTCCAATGGAGTGGATGCGCGATTTAAGCTTGGACGAGGTAGATATTGATTCTCCAAAGGAAATAATCGAGGGAACAATTAAACAAAGAAAAATGCTTCTCACTGGTTTTGGTGGTTTAGAGGGAATTAACCTCGAACGTTTCAAGGAAGCCCAATTACCATCACACTGGGCAATCAGTTTGAGCGGCGAACCAACATTATACCCTAAAATTTGCGAACTTATAGATGAAATTAAGTCACTTCCAAGTACTAAGAGTGTTTTTCTTGTTACTAATGCTCAAAAAACTGAGGTGTTTGAAAAAATGGCAACTGACTCTAAATATTGCCCTAGTCAGTTGTATGTTTCTCTTGATGCTCCGAATAAGGAAATTTTCAATAAAGTTAATCGTGCTACTGATAAGAATGGTTGGCAAAATTTATTGAATTCTCTTGAAGTTATTTCCAAACTCCCTGTTAGGAAAGTTGTTCGTCTTACACTCATAAAAGGTTTGAATGATGATGAAAAGTATTTGCAACTGTGGAGTGATGTTATTTCAAAAATGAATCCGGAATTTGTTGAAATAAAATCTTATATGCATCTTGGAGAATCCAGACAAAGACTGAAAGAAGAAAACATGCCTCTTTTTGAAGAAATAGAAGAGTGGTCAAAAAATTTTTGCAAAGTTTCTGGTTACGTTTACAAGGACTTCTCAAAACCAAGCAGAATCACACTTCTCGTGAGGCCTGACCTCAAAGACAAGAACACTAAATTAAAATTCGCACGCAAAGAACTCGGGATTGATGAAAAGGGAATCGATTTTTGAATTGATTATATTTTTATACTTGAATGAAGTAAGTTTTATTATGGCTTCAGAAACAGTAACAATTTCTAAGGAAAAATACAATGCTCTTAGGGATGAAGTTAAAACCCTCAAAAATTCAAAGCTTTATAAGAGATTATTGGAGTTTCATAAGAATATTTCTTCAGGAAAAGAGTATTCAAGAAAGGATTTAGGTTTCTGATTTTTTCTTTATTTTTCTGATTGTTTTCTGTTGTTTCTTTTTGCTGGTTTTTATTTCATACTCGAAAATATATGCTTTCTTTTGTTTTTCTTCGATTTCATAATAAAGCCTTATTGGGGGTTTCTTAGCTTTGATTTCATACAATAAAAGGTTTGAATCAATAAGTTTTCCTGCGTTTGGTCCCAGTTTCTCTATTTTGTCGAGCATTTTAGAAATTCGTTCTTTGAGGTCTTTTTCTTTTTCAAGTTGTTTTAATTGTTTAAGAATAACTTCATCAAATTTTAATGAGTAATTTTCCATTAAAACATTAAAATCTTTTTCAGCAATAAGCATAACGCTTAGTCTTTTAGATAAACCAAGTTAATAAAACTTTACTTTTCTTTGTTTGAAAACCAATAACAATCCTTAAATAAAAGAATTTGCTAATTGTTCCATGAGTGCTGATAGAGAACCGTTCTGGAATTTTTACAG
>JBDRLP010000036.1:0-20696 GCA_043812975.1 Candidatus Iainarchaeum sp.
AGTTTTTTTGATTCTTATATTCACACGAGTGATGATTATTTTTCTCCAATGACTTTGCTGAAAAAATTTGAAGGAGGCGATAAGAGTGAAGCCGGAAACTGAAGAAGCAATAGAACAAATACCAAGAGAACTGGACAAACTCACCAGAATAATTTCTATAATCGGCGAGACTTTGTTCAATACAAAAATAAAAAAGTTAAAAGAAAACCAAGAACAGTTCGAGGAACTTGTGAAAAAAAAGGAGCAATGAAAAATGCAAAAACAAGATTGTCTGACAGATTTAATCAAACCTTCTTATGTGAAAAATGGTTTTGATTCAATCCAGGTTAATTCTAACCATAACAGAGTTGTTTGTGCTGTTGGTTATCCGAGAATGATTAAGGAGGGCTGGCTTAACAGCATTGTTTCTAGTGAGGGCGATTTTGATTTGAGCATGTTTGTAGAGCCATCACAAATAGAGGGAATATTGAATACTTTGAATCAGGAGCTTGTGAAACAAAAAAGTGACATGATGTCCGCAGAACTCAACGGGATTGTGAATCCTTCTTTGAAAGTTCAGTATGAGGACACTTACAGGACACTCGAAAGGCTTCAAACAGGAGAAGAAAAATTGTTCAATTTTTCTCTTTACCTTAATTCGCGTGCGAACACTAAAGAAAAACTCGAACTCTTAACAAGAAAACTAGAGTCTGAGTTAAATTCTATGATGATTATTCCCAAAATTCCTTACTTGAAAATGCAGGAAGCAGTTAAGAGCATTATTCCAATTGGAACTGATAAGCTTAGGGTTCAGCAGAACATTCCCTCCAATGCTTTGAGTGCTTGTTTTCCATTCACCACAAGCTTCCTAAAATTACAGGAAGGAGGTATAATGTTTGGTTTAAACAAGGACAACAATATCCCGATTATTATTGACCCTTATCAACTTCAAAACTATAACGGCTTAATATTGGGTTCTTCTGGTTCTGGAAAAAGCTTTGGAGTAAAACTCAATATTCTAAGAAGGTTAATGATGAACGTGAAAACTTTTATTATTGATCCGCAAGGCGAGTATGTGGAGTTGTGCAAAACTTATGGTGGCCAGTTGGTTGAGATTTCACAGGACTCTGATACCATAATTAACCCTCTTGATTTGATGGACAGGGATTTTGGGGACAAAATGCTTTCCCTCATGGACTTGTTTAAAATAATGTGCGGGGAACTCTCAGAACCACAAAAGAATATTCTTGATAGGGCTTTGCTCAAGGTTTATGCGGATAAGGGGATTCGTCCAAAGGATAGGGAAACTTGGAGTAATGAACCGCCGACAATACAAGACCTTTACAAGATTCTTAAGTTTGAGAAAAAAATAGCAAACAGGTTAGAGCAGGTTACTTACGATGCTTTACTAAATAGAATTGGGATTTATGCTGAGGGTTCGTTTAGTTTTCTTAACAAAAAAACCAACCTCGATTTGAACAATAACCTGATTTGTTTTAATATTGCGGAAATGCCTTCACAGGTTAAGCCTGTTATGATGTATTTGATTCTGGATTTTATTCACAAAAAAATGCAAAACAACAAAGAAAGAAAACACCTCGTGATTGACGAAGCATGGACTTTACTAAGGTATGGTGAGCAGGCAAATTACTTGTTTGAAATGATTAAGACTGCAAGAAAATTCGGTTTAGGATTAACAATTATTACACAGGAAGTAAACGATTTATTACAAAGGAATGCAGGAAAAACCATTCTCGCTAATTGCGCATGGAAACTTCTTTTGAGGCAAGAACCTACCGTGATTAGAGAGCTTACTGAAAAATTTAATTTAAACCAGGAAGAACAAAATTTCGTTTTAACCGCAGATAGAGGAGAAGGTTTGTTGTTTGCAATGAATGACAGAATCCCCATTAAAATTGTTGCAAGTGAAAAAGAATATGAAATCATAACCACCAACCCTGATGAAATTAGAAAAAGGGAGAGTAAAAAGAAAAAGGATAAGGAAGAGACACAGCTTCGTGATGAAGTCATTAAACTCAGGAAAGATTATTACCTCAGAAATGATTTAAGTGAAGAACAAATAGATTATTTGAAAAGCAAGGATTACAAAGAAGAAAGATTGTGCGGATTGGATAAGGGCGGTGCACAAATTTATTTGATAAAAAAGCACAATGAGTCAAACGAATCCATTGAGCATTATTTTATGACAAAAATAATAATGGAAGAAATACGAAAATACACAGAAAATGTTGTAGAGTACAGTACCTTCGGGCCCGATGTGATGTTTCAAGTTCCTGTTAAAGGACAAGACAAACACGAGTGGTATGCGATAGAAGTAGAAACAGGAAAAACACTCAAAAAGAATCCTTCAGCACTGGAAAAGAAAACATTCAAAAACAACCATTTACAACACCTCAACGGCTGGTTTTACGTGGTCACAGACGCAAACATGAAAAACGATTATTCAAAGTACGCTGAAACATTTACAAGAACCGAAATAAAAAAGAAAATCAAAGAACTATTTTTATGAAAAAGCGGCTTTTATTTTAGCCATTTCTTTTTTTCTGGCTTCATAATTTTCTTTCATGTGTTCAAAACTAGCAATGTAACGTCTATACTCAGCTTCTCTCAGAAGTTCATCAGTTTTTTTATTAATAATTTCAACATCCATGTTCTTTTTTCCATCTTGATTTTGAGACCATCAATCTGTCGCCTAAAAATATCATCAGTATCATAATACAATTTAATCTTAGCAATCTTCCGCTCTTCCTCCAAAGCCCTATTCATAGCCAAGCCACGAATATTATTTCCCTTAAAAGCCTTCCAAAGCTCAACCTTCTTCTCTTCAGCAATTTCACCCATAATAACCAAGATAAGAGAAGTCTAAAGATTTATATATATCTTTTGGCTTACTAGAACTGGAGAATAAATGGTTACAAGAGTTAAAACAGGTATTCCCGGTTTGGACAAATTACTCGAAGGAGGAATTCCTAAAGGGGCAGTTCTTCTTATATCTGGTACACCTGGAACTGGAAAAAGTATTTTATCATCACAAATGGCATATCAAATTGCATTGAGTGGAAAAAAATGTTTATACCTTAACCTCGAACAAAAAGAAGGTCAAATAGAAATCCAAATGGAACAATTTGGTTGGGATGCTAAAAAAGTAAAAAACAAATTGAAAATTGTAACAGTAGACTCTTCAAACCCTAAAATTGTTGAATACGTTATAGACGAAATAAAAAATGCTAATTATGATTTAATAATTTTAGATTCATTAGATTCAATTTCAAGTAGCCCAGTTTCATTAGAAGAACTTGGAGAAAGATCATTGGAAAAAGTTGCAGAATTTACTGTTCCGACAATTATGGACTCAGTTATGATTGGAAGAATGAAACTGAAAAGAATATTCAAAGCAATCAATACTTCAAACGCAACTGCAATCCTCACAAGTGAAAAAGTAGAAGGTGCAAAAGGTATAAGCCGAGACACAATCTCAGAATTCTTATGTGATGGAATAATAATTTTACATTCAGTAGAAGGCGAAGAAGGATTCAGAACACTAAACATACCAAAAATGAGACTAACAAAACAAAAACAAGGAATATACTCCTTCACAATAGAAAAAGAGGGAGTAAAAGTAAAAGCCCAAGAAGGATAGATGAGTATCTATGCCTAACTTATTCGAACTATTCAAATATTCCAAAATGCTTGAGCTTAAAGATGGAAGAATAGGGCTAATGGGAGTATCAATTAACATAACCCCTACAAGCATTTTACGAGACTTACAAAAAGGACTTGTAGAAGCCACTGGTTTTAGAAAAGCATACGAAAATATTTATTTAAGTGCTAAAAACGGTTCAATGGAATATAATAAAAATTTTATAAAAAAACAGAATTTCTCTGATAAAAGAAAAATAATTGATTGGCAAAAGAAAATCGTGACCTTTGCTGGCTGGGGTGAGGTAGTAGTTGCAGAAATTGATTTTGAAAAGAATGAATACATAGCTCATTTCAAAAATTCCCCCTTCCCAGAAATATATGGAAAAGCAAACTATCACATTGACATTATTCCTGCCGGTTTTATTGCTGGCGCATTTGAGGCAGGATTAAACAAAAAACTTGACTGCCTAGAAACCAAGTGTATTGCTACAGGGTCTACATATTGTGAATTCAAGGTGGCGGCTCCGGAAAAGATTAAGAAGGAAAAAGCCGAATTATGGAAAAAACTCAAAATTTAACTATTCAGAACGTTTTAAATAATTTAAAACCAACTATTTTCAAGGAGACTACATCATGAGCAGACATTATGATTTTTTGCACTTAATAGTTCCAGAATATATTCCAATGGCAATCACAACTGCTTTAGTAGGTGCTGTTTCTACCACTAATGCTTTTCCAGGATTTGAATTTATAATAGTAGCTATTGTCCTAACCCTTATAGTAGCGGCGTTTAACGCATTTAATGCGATAGCTGACAGAGAAATTGACCAAATCAACAAACCAGAAAGACCATTACCATCAAAAAAAATTTCAAACCACGAAGCATTACTATTTGCTATAACAGCATATAGCATAGCACTTTTACTTTCTTTACTAATAAACCCAACTTTTTTTGCAATAATCTTCATTGCTGTATTAGTAACAACTGCATACTCATATCCAGGCATAGATTTGAAAAGAAAATTTGGTATAGGGAATTTTACAGTAACTGTTTTTTACGCAATTTTATGTTCACTTGCCGGATGGGCACTCTACCCAAATGAACCAATCCCAATCCCGATTATTTCTTTCTTGTTCTTAATCGGATTAAGTCTATCCATTTCCAAAGATTTTATGGATATGCCTGGAGACGCATTCCATCAAGCCAACACACTTCCAGTAAAATTCGGCAAAAACCCTAGTGTTGGAATAATATTCATCTTCTTAGTTATCTCCTACTTGGTGCTTTTAATGATTATCATTATGGGCTTATTATCACAACAATATTATTTTTTGTTTATATTCTTCCCTTTAATGTTATTTAATGTAAACCGATTTAGAATAAAATCAAATTCAGATGACCATAATCACGTATTCATAAAAACAGTACTGCTAATAATTGTATTAGAAATATCAATAATTTTACTAGAGGTTTTTGTTTGATTGAAACTAAAGAAAAAATAAAGACTAATCTAAAAAACTTACTTGTCGATTTTTTCCCAAAAAAAAACTTTTACAAAGTTTTTGTATTTCAACCTGCTGAAGACAAGTGGGAAAACCCTGAGGAAAAGGGAGTTTTATTATTAGTTAAAAAAAATCCAGCAGGAGAAAATATAATTCAAGAAATAATTTTTCTAGACGGGGAATTTATGCAAAGAGGGACTTCAATACACAAACAAGAAGCATTAGAAGGTATATTTAGGACAATGAAAGCCATGAGTCAAAAATATGAAACATTATCTTTTGACAAAATTACGAAAGAAAAGCAATATGATAAAATCATTAATTCCTTCTTTGAATTAGTCAAAATCAATACCACCCAAAAAAATAAGAATAAACAACACCTACCAGATTAACCGCAAGCAAACCAATTACAAGCAATCCAACTAAAAATAAAATTTGATCACGCTTATTTCTAAACTTATTAATTGCAAAATTGTAAGATGACACAAAAATAGAAATTATAAGGAACCACCCATGCTTTGACTTTTGTTTGTTGTAGTTGGTCTAATTGGTTGTCTATGGCATTTTTTATTATTATTAGTTCTTGTTCGTCTTTGATGGTTTCCTTGTTTTTTTTTGACTAAGAGTTTTTGTTGGCCACCATCAAGTTTGATTAGGTAGAGTTCTCAACTTAACCCCGAGGAGTTTTCCATTAATTGTTTGTCCTTTTGTTGCTTTGGTTACTGCTTGCCAGAGCATTTGGTTTGATTGTTCTGTTGTGATGTGGCCGAGTTTGAATTCTTTTGTAATGTTGTTCAAGTGTTGTTTGAATTCTGGTTTTTTTCTGGCTAGGTCTTCTAGAAAGTAATAAAAGTTTCTGTCAAGTCTTTCTTTTGCTGATAGTATTTTGATGAATGCTGGTTGGTCGTATTTTCCTCTTGTTCTTGGCATTTTTTTGGTCACTCTTCCTTTAGGAGATACGGGGTATTGGAAAACCTGTAAATTTGGCCTACAAGTGTTCCGTAAACCATTTTTACCCCAGGTTCCTTTCGCAGTGATTCTTTGATGTTTTCCAGTTCTTCTCTGGTGGAAACGTATACTCCGAGAAGGTAATCGTAGTTTCCGTAAATGGACATGGATATTGCCACGTTGGATGATTTTCCGAATTTTTTGTGGAGATTTTCAGTAATGCTTTGGTCTTCCACATCAACCTCAATCAAACCCAGTAATGACAAACCGAGTTTGTTCAAATCCAATTCAGGAGTCATGCGCTTAATAATTCCTTTTTTCCGGAGCGCATCCAACCTCGCATGGACTGACGAAGGAGGCAGATTAAGGTCTTTAGCCATTTTGGTTATGTTTTGCGAGTCCTTTTCCAACATGTAATTCAAAAGCTTGATGTCAGTGTGGTTTAATTCACCCATTTGCGGTCACTCATATTACCAACACCTCCTAATATATAAATTTTACGTTGAAACTCGGAAAACATCCACTAATTAGAAAATACCTAGTAAAAACAAGAAAAAACACAAGAATTAGAAAATATACGAACAAAACTGTAAAATATCCAACAATTTGGGGGTTAAGTTAAAAACCATCAAAATAACAGTTTAATAAGGGGGTTAGAGGACTACTTTCGAGTCTTTTCACTAAGAGTTGTTGGTGGTCACGCTGACCCCCTCTAAAATCAAAAATCAGTTTAGAGGTGTAATATAATGTACTCCCAAGACGAAACAGTGACAATCAAAGAACTGCCATTAATAATAAGTGCTGGAAAAATAGTTCTATCGGATAATCCAGGAAAACTTTTAGGGGAACACAGAAGGCTAAATGGCGTTACAAAAACTGAACTAGGAAACAACCTGAACATGTCAATACAACTCATAGCAAAATACGAAAACGGAATAATCGAAGTGCCGGGATCAAGGATTGTAAAAAACTGGTTAGAAGCAATTCAACAAATAAAATCACTCAAGTATATAAAAGACAATCAAAGTGAACCTCTAGGTTAACAACTTCCACATTTTAAAACGAGTTCAAATGAAAAGTCATATTATGCTTACAAGGCGGGGGAAAGGGAAATCCCTGACCGTTAATTCGTTACACAAACTGTTATCACTGGTCATCCTGCAAATTTTGCTGGTTGGATCAGTAGCCCCCGTTCTTGTAACCCCTATTCAAGAAGAAAAATCTTTCGACAAAACAATTGAAGAATGGAAAGATTTTTTCGAATTAGTAATGCAACTTTTTTTCAAATCAAAAAAACAAAACAAAGAAACAAATGAAAATTCTAATGAATTGCGAGAAAGGATTGCTCAACCAGTTAAACGCGAATACACAATCAAAAGCGTTACAGAAAAATCACGCATTGTAAGAAATGTTGATTTGACTAAGCAGAAAGAAACACAAAGCAATTATTTTAATTCAGTTCAAAAAGCAGGTTCATGTGAAAGAGGTTGGGTTTGTAATGGAAACCAATCTGAATTTGTTGATAGTAGTTGTCAAGTAAGAATAACAGGTAGCTGTAGCCAAGGGTGTGATATTACAAGTGGACAATGTATTGGTAGATCAGATACTTGTTTGGTGGACTCTGATTGTGGTGCGGGAGAAGAATGTTTTGATGGAGGATTAAGAAAATCATGCGTTCCACTTGATAATCCAACTTGTGAACCGGGGTATTATTGTAATTCTTATGGAGACCACTCTGACTTAGTAGATGTATCCTGCGAGTTAATTTCAGCTACTTATTGTGAATATGATTGTAACGATTCTACTGGCTTATGTAATGAAGCTCCAAGTTGTACTGAAGGATGGGCTTGCAATGAACAAGGGCATTCAGAATATGTAAACTCGGTTTGTGAAGTAACACAAATTAGAAGTTGTGGGGAACGGGGTTGTAATCAATCTACGGGAGATTGTAATGAAAATAATGTTTGTGAAAGAGGTTGGACTTGTACTGAAGAATATCGTTCAGAATTTTCTAACAGTTATTGTAATATAACGGCTGGGGCTAATTGTGATTTGCCTTGTGATTTGGTTACTGGACAATGTCCTGACTACTCTGATTCATGCCAAACAGATGCAGATTGCAATCCTGGGGATGAATGTTTTGATGGGGGAAGTTATAACACGTGTGTTTTAATGGATGAACTTGTTTGTAATCCTGGTTGGTCTTGCGATATTGAAGGATCGCCTGAAAGAGAAAGGTTACTTGATGCATCCTGTCGTAAAACAGAATCAAATATCTGTCAACATGGGTGTGATCGACAAACTGGAAGATGCATTCAACTGACTGATTGTGAAGTTGGCTGGTCTTGCACAGAAGACGAACTTTTTTCTAAATATTATAATGAAAGTTGTGATGTAATGGCATCAAAATGGTGCTTCAATGAAGGTTGTGACAATGGCACGGGTCAGTGCATTTTAGAAATTTCTGATGAGTGTCAAAATGAGGCTGATTGTAATCCAGGTATGACTTGTTATGATGGGTCAAGTTATAATGTTTGCGGAGATGCTGAAAATCCTAGCTGTGAGGATGGCTGGACATGTAGCGTTGATGGCGGAAGAAGATATCTTCTAGATTCTAGTTGCAATTATTTAGGGGTTGAAGAATGTGGGGGTTTTGGCTGTGATAATACTACTGGCACATGCAATCCAGAGCCACAATATGAACCAGGTTGGAATTGTGAAGAGTATGAAAATCCTAATGCAGGAATACGTTATTACATGGTTTACTCTGAAAATGATGAAATAACTTTAAGAATAAGCTGTGGAGATTTTGGGTCAGGAACCTGTGTTGAATCTACTGGAATGTGTGAATCTATAAACCAAGACGAATGCCAAACAGACAACGAATGTGCCCCCGGAGACAGGTGTGATACAAGTTCAGCGTATAATATGTGTGTGCCAAACAATACAAATTCTTGTGATTCTGGATGGTATTGTGATTATCGGGATTCGGATAATTTATTGTATATAGAATCCGATTGCTCTGTTTCAGACATAAAATATTGTTCTGAAGAGTGCTTTAGCGACCCTTATGTTGGTTGTGGAGAAGATTGGGTTTCTGAAGAACCTGAATGTAATAATGAGTGGGCTTGTAATTTGTTTGGTGATGCAGTTGTATTAAATGAAAATTGTCAAGAAGTTGATTATCTTGTTTGTCCATTCGGATGTGATCAAGGCGCTTGTGTTTCAGAGGAGGGGGATTTTAGTTGTAACGAAGGGAATGTGTGTTTGAACACAACTCAGAATACATACTTATTTTCAGATTGTTCATCCAACAACCGAATCCATCATTGTGAATCTAGTTGTAACTTTTCTACAGGGGAATGTAATGATGAAGCTGAAAATTGTGATTCCAACTATGAATTGGCTTGTTCTTCGGGCGACGTCTATTGGTATAATTCTTGTGGAAATAAGGAAGAAAAGTATGAGGATTGTGGTTCTGCTGGCTGTACTGATGGACAATGTAATTCAATTTCTTTTGAACCTGACGAATGCACTGTTGGAAATCCTTGTGATGTTGGTAATGGGGATTGTGATTCTGATAATCAGTGTGTAAGTGGGGCAATATGTTCCCAAGATGTTGGGTCTAATTATGGTTTTTCTTCAGGCACGGATGTTTGTGAATATCCTGATTATGAACCCGATTATGATGAATATGAAACCGGGTGGACTTGTAAAAATAGTTCTACAATGGCTTATAGATATAGCGATGGAGATTGGGGTAAGTCAATGGGTTGTTTATTCGGCTGTTCGAATGACCTTTGCGAATTCCCTTTAATATTTGATAGTTCAAAGTCTTCTGTTAAAAGTGCAAAGTCGGTTAATGTTGATTTTTATTCTTTGATAATTGCAGAAATTTTTGTTATAAGTGCAATAACACTTGCAACTTTTTCAATTTTTATTGCAGACACTTATATTTTCAATGAAAACGGTGTTCTTAATGTGTCTCAATGGCCATCAAATTTCACTTTTGATGAAGTAGCAATGAATTCTGATTATCTGAAACACGGCAGTGCTATTGCAAATAGTTATACTCAATATAAAGATATTTGCAAAGATGTTATGGAAAGCCAGGAGAGACACAAAGTTAATAGATACGCCCAATCAAGTACGGATGCATTTGTTGCTTTCGATATTATTTCTAAGGTTCTTGTAATATCCAAGGAATCTGGGAAAATTTTTCATTGTCAGAAAGTCAGGTCTGATTATGTGGATAGTAAGGTTAGAAGGGGGATTTGGGAGCCTGTTCCATGGTATCCAAACATTTATGCAATCATTTAAATTATTTAAAAAACGATTATTATAATAGGTTTTAAACTATGGTTTCAAAAGATTTTGAAGAAGTTGCTTTCAAACATTTAGATTACTTAGAGGGGGCTGTTAAAGAGGTTAGTGATATTTACGAAAAAAATAGTAAATTTGATAGGGATTCGGTTGCTTATCCAATTGATTTAATAGAACAACTAGAATATATTTCTCAAGAAATTGACAAATCTCTTAATGCAAAATTTTCTGAAAAACTTTCTGAACTCAAAAATAAATTCAAAAAACTTCAGGAATCCATGGGACAAGATTTTCTCGATGAGGCATTTAGAGAATTTGTTCTATTGTCAAAATATTACTCTAATGAGGTAGATGAGATGATTATCAAGAATTTTCGTGAGGATCTTTGGCCTCATTATGATGATGTAATAATACAAAGAGATAACCTCGAGGTTTTGTCAAAGTTTTTGAATGGAAAAAGGAATATTAGTCAAATGTTGCGTGAAATTGAAGTGGCTGACGCTAAGTTTAAAGACAATATAAAAGGTTTCTCAAAACATTATGATGTCTATGATGATGAGTATTATCCTAAAAGTTTTTGGTGGAGACATTTGAAAAAAATTAAATGATAAAGAGAAAAATGTGGTGATGGAAAATGAGGATATTTTTTTGTTTGGTTTTTTTAATATTATTATCTGGGTTTATTTTTGCGGATGCTCCAATACCTAAAAGTGAAACAATAGTTATTTCTGGTTTGCAGAATGATTCTATGTTGAATGCTCAGTATTTTGATTATTTTAATGAGTTTGTATACGGGTCTTTTAATAGTAAAGCTAAATCTGGTTTGGATTTTGCTTGGAGAAAAACAACAGTAAACCAAAATGGATTGTTTGTGGTTACTTTATCTCATGGGCAAAATAGTTCATTTAACTTGTTGGCTCAGAATTCTTGTAATCAAAATTTATGTGACTTGCAAAAAATGCGAGGATATGATTATTGTATTTTCAATGCGGTTCCCGGAGAATATTATTTTGGGGTTCAAGGAAGCGGGCAATATTATTTGGATGTTGATTTTTCTCCAAATGCTAAAGTGAATTCACAAACTGCAAATGAGTGCCAATCAGTAACTTGTTTTAATAATGCTGAGTGTAATGATTTTAACTCTGACACTGAAGATGTTTGTGTGAATCCTGGTGCTGTTGATAGTTATTGTTCTAATGAGGAAATAAATAGTTGTGTGATTGTTGGGGATGTTGATGGGGATTCTGTGGTTGATTCTGTTGACGTTCAATTGGTTGTGAATATGGCTTTAGGAATTGAATCTTTGGAAAACTATCCTTGTGCTGATTTTGATTTGGATGGAAAAATCACTGCTGTTGACGTTCAATCTGTCCTTAATGCGGTTCTTGGTATTACTAGTGAATCCTTTAACCCAAAGGAAAGCACTCTTGAACTTGAAAAAAATGAAACTAAGGTTTTTTCCGTGAGCTTGGAGAATAACCCTTGGGTAAATATTTCTACGGAATGGTTTTTGAATGACAACAAGGTGTCATCCGAAAGTGAATTTGTTTTTGACTCTCAAGAAATTGGCTCTGGAAGCCATGATTTGATGTCAGTCGTGAAAGGGGACGACCCCCTTCTTAGCCATGAAAACGTTTGGAAAATACTCGTTTCAGGGATAGCCTGTGAATTGGCTCCAGATTCAGGGGCCTGCAAAGCATATATTCCAAAATATTACTACAATTCCGAGTTGAATAGTTGTAGACGATTCATTTGGGGTGGTTGTGGAGGAGTAATACCATTTCACACTTTGGATTCTTGCCAACAAACATGTGAATTAAATTAGAAATATTTTCCTTTTATTTTACTTTTAGTTTGTTTGGGTTAGCGCCTTGTTTTTTTGTGCTAAAAACGTATAGGCTGTTAGTTCTTTCAATTAATTCTTCATCGCCAGAAATTTTCTGGTTCCACGTGTCAACTTCCTTTTCATCATGGAATTTGACGACAATGGCTAGGTCATACTCGCCGGCCATCCTGTGCAGTGAACAAACGTTATCATCTTTTGCCCATTTTATTGCCGCAGCTTCGAGTTTTCCGGGTTTTGCTTTTGTCAAGATAAGAAAGGTGGTGGTGTAACCAAGTTCAGTTAGATTAATCTTTGGTTCAAAGCCCTCTAATACTCCTTTTTGTTTTAATTTGAATATTCTGTATGTAATTGCTTGCCTCGTCAAACCAAAGGTGTCAGCAATTTTTTGGTAATTAGTTTTTGTTGTGTCAGGGTCATCTTCTAATGTTTGCAGAATTTTTTTGTCTAGTTCATCAATCATTAAAATCCCTTCTTGCTTTATGTAATAATTAAGCATAAATATTTATAAATAGCGTGATGAAAAGCAAACAGAAAATAGGAATTAGTTGCGTTTTTTGATATAAATTGTCATTTCATTAGCTTTTTAATAACTTATAGACCATTAATTTATTCACTAAATATAATCAACCAAACAGTTGATTGTGAATCAACCGCAGGTATATAAGTACTCAAAACTGATTTGTTACCGCGAGACAGGGACTATGGACGAAAAAGTCATTGAGGTTAGAGACCTTTTTCAGGAAGTAATACCTTCCTTTGGAATCATGCACGCCAAAACATATTCTTCTTTGATGAGTGGGGAAATAAAGACGGCAAAACAAGTTAGCAATGAAACCGGCATTTCACATAACAAAATTTACTCTGTTCTTAAAGATTTAATTAAGGAAAAAATTATTTCCTCAACAAACACAAATCCGGTTAGTTACCATGCAAAAGAACCTTCTAAAACTTATGAGAAACTTGTGAACAAAAGAATACTTGCTTTAGAAAAAAAACCGGAAATATTTGACAAAATTATTCATGACGTGGAACCTATTAATGAAAGAGAATATATCGTGAGAATAACAAACACACAAACCAAGCTTTTTGACAACAAAAACAAGGCTATTGTAAAAGAATCACAAGAGGCCAGAATGGTACTCGAAAAACTATCTGACTATACAAAAGAATTAAACACAAAGAAAGAGTATGCCTACGCTACCTATAGATAACTAACTACTCAATAGCAGACATAGGTTTATAAAGATAAAAGACATGTTTTTGTAATGCCTTTCAACAAAGCAAAAACAACAATCGAATTACTATCGGAAACAAGGGACAAACTCAAAAAACTTGGGCAACTGGGTGAATCATACGACAATGTACTAAACGACTTAATCAAACTAGGAAAGAAACAACCAACAGAACTAGGCAAAATACAAGAAGAAAGAAGAAAGAATAAATAGAAGAATAAACATTAAAATAAAGTAAGTTATGGGAAAAATCTTGTTGGAACTACCCTTTTGAACCACCCTAAAAAAGGACAGGGACTATACCTCTTTGTCCCAGCCCGGGAGGGGGGATAGTTCTATTTTTATGTTAAAAGAAACAATTTAATACTAAAAAGAATCTTTGTATTAAAATGAGAAACTCAATTAAAGTAGGAATAGTTTCAATAATAATATTATTTTTCGTTCTAACTGCTTTTGCAGATATGGTTAGTGTTATTGGACCAATTAATGACGTAAGTTCTTGTAAATCTTCGCCAGTTGCAGTATCACTATGGTGCATGGTATGCAACTCTCAATGCCAAGCGGATGATGAAAATCCAAAATACTTTTCATTTAACTATGATTCAAACACACTTAAACACTCATGCTCGTGTACAAACCAGCCTCCGGAAGAAACTGAAGAAGAGGAATTAGAACTTAATACTTGTTTTGAAGAATTGGTTGGAGAAAGTCAACTGGACGGAATAGTAATAATGGGCAGTGCCAAAGATACATGGTCTTTGAAAAAATTGTATGATCATGAATCTGAAAAAAATACGGAAAGTGAATTTAATAATGACGTTCCTGCTTGGGGTCAAAGTGCTATCAGCACTGCATGGGAAGATACATTTGGAGGCGATTTAATAAGAATTCTGCTTCCTGGGGTCACTGATCCTTTCACCTATGAAGAATCAGCTACAAAAGCTTTTTTTGAAAAAGTTGATGCGGTTCAGGGAACACAAATAGAACAAATCAAAAAAATCTACGGGCTTGTATCAGAAGCGCTTCCAAATTATAGAAGCGATCCAGAAGGAAAAGAATGCCTGACTTTCGAGCAAGCGCTTCAAAGAAAAGAAGGAATTTGCAGAGAACAGGCAGCATTACTAAAAACCGCTTTACAGAGGAAAGGCATAGATGCACAAATGGCTTTCAGTTCAAAACACGCATGGGTAAGAGTAACAATACACCAACCAGGCTCTGCCTGCGATGGTTGGACAATTGACTTGGATCCGACTTGGTATAAAGAATTTGTGCCTTTGAATGTTAGACCAAACAATGAGGGTGCTTAAATGGAAAAAATAAAAATTAGCATGATTGTTTTTTTTATTCTTTTAAGTAGTATTTTTGTTGCTGCGGAAACCAATCATTTTTCCAATTCTGCTTTTGAATTTGACTATGATTCTTCCTGGAAAATCATGGACAATAAAGAAGAATTATTGTTTTCAACTGAAAATAATTTGATTTTTTATTCACTAAATGAAAACTCACTGGCATTTATTTCACGGTTTAGTGAAAGTGAGTACTCAACAATGGGAAATGTAGAAGAATACCCTGCAATAGAAATCACAAGTAAAGAAGAAACAGAAATTTTTTCTTTACCTGCAACCAAATACAAGGCAATAATTAATGAAACAGACTTATCAGGATATGGAGAATTCATTGTCAGCGAGGTTAGTGAGGGCTACTTTTACAGGGTTTCGGTTATAGCTGAAAAAGAAAACTATGTTCCTTTCGAATTTTTTACAAGTAATTCAGATACAACGAATGGAAATGAAAAACCAAATACTGATTCAAATAATCAACCAGTAAAAGAAATTGGATTATTAGAGTGGCTTATTGGACTAATAAGCGGTTTTTTCAACTGGCTCTTTTCACTTTTTGGTTAAGTTCATAAACTTTTTTCTTTCTTTTTCTGAAAACTTTTCAATTGAATAACGGAGCATAGTTCTTGGCATTTTGGATTTGTGTTTTTCAAGAAATTTTACAAGTGCTTTTTTATCCTTTTTTCCTGCTTCCCTTAGCATCCAACCAACTGCCTTATGCATCAAATCATGGGAATCATTGAGAAGGATTTCACCAAGCTTGAAAGTGTCATTCAAATCATTTCTTTTTATGAAAGCAAAAGTTGAAAGAACTGCGATTCTTTTTTCCCATAAATCATTTGATTCTGCAAGTTCGTACAAAATTTTTCTGGGTTTGTCAACAAGATATTCTCCTGGAATTTTCGGAGCACTCAAATCAACCAAATCCCAATTATTCACGTACTTAGTATTTTTTAAATAAAACTCAAAAATTTGTTTTTGTTCTTCTTCATTTGCTTTGCTAAACTTTTCCACCAACACCAACAAAGCACAGAGTCTTTCCTCATGAAATTTTGAGGAAAGGGATTTTTTCAATTCAGGAAGCGAAAGTGAAATAAATTTTTTGGCAACTTTTCTTGTATCAGGAACAGTAACTCCGAGGAAAACATCCCCTTCCCCATATTCTCCTTTTCCTGTTTTGAAAAACCAAGCATTAACTTTAGCTCTTTTCTTGGTTGAAACCTTTTTGAGTTCTGAAAGCATTGACATGATAATAATTAGGAAACTAATAATTTATAATTAGTTTTTCAGAAGAGTGATTCCACCAACCAGACCACCAAGCATTGCAGTAGCAAACTGAACCAAACCCATTGGAAGCAAAAAAATTTCAGGAACCAAATTAATTGAAACCAAAATTAAAGTAAATGCGAAAATAATTCCTGCTTTAAGCAGTGAAGAAGAGAAAACCGCGAGAGCATAATTTAGTTTGTTTACTAGTTTGAGGTTTTTGATTGCAAAAACATAGGCCGCATTACCAAGCCAGATGAACGGAACCAAGTACACAAGGAAAATTGTGAATTCAGCAAAAATAAACCCTGAAAGTATAGCTGCTATTGCAGGAAGAATAATTATTGGAAGAGATTTTTTGAATGTTAAGTGCATGGCAGAAAGAGCCAATAATGCATTAACCAAACTACCTACAAAAATCTGATTTGGAAAATCCTTAACATGCCCGAAAATCAGAGGAATGAAAAAAACAGCAGCAGCAAAAACAAAAAAAGTAATATTCTCAGAACTGAAAAGATTTCGGTATTTCACATTCGCGGTTGAAGAATAAGAATAATCAAATTTCATTAAAATACTGGGGTTTGGAACAATATAAATATTACTAACGCCTTAATTTTTGAAATGGCAGATATAGAGAAAGTAATGGAAATCCTTGATGCTGAAAAGCTTCATGTAGTGGCTCAGGTGGCTCCTGCACTCAGGGTGACTATAGGAGAGGAATTCGGTTACAAGCCAGGAACAGTACTTACAAAAAAACTTGTCGGGGCTTTGAAAAAGGCTGGTTTTGACAAGGTATTTGATACATCAACCGCAGCAGATGTGGTTACTGTAGAGGAAGGAACTGAATTCCTGAAAAGACTTAGAACCGGAGAATGTTTACCTCTTTTTACTTCTTGTTGTCCTGCGTCAATTCTTTATGTGGAAAACCATTTTCCAAGATATGTGGATCACTTTTGTACAGTAAAAAGCCCTCAGCAGACAATGGGTTCTCTCATCAAAACCTATTATGCAAGGGAAATGAAAATGAAGCAAAAAGACATTTTTTCAGTTTCAATAATGCCCTGCGTGGTTAAGAAGCTGGAAGCCAAAAGACCGGAAATGGAATTTGATGGAATAAGGCATGTGGATGCAGTGTTAACCACAAGGGATATTGCAAAACTTTTGAAAGAAAAAAAAATTAATCTTAAAGATGTAAAAGAAGCAGAGTTTGACAATCTTTTAGGCGATGCTTCAGGAGCAGGACAGTTGTTCGGAACAACAGGCGGAGTAGCTGAAGCATTATTGAGATTTGTTTCATGGAAACTTGAAGGAAAAGACAAAAGAATAGATTTCAAAGAAGTTAGAGGTAAAGAAGGTTTCAGGGAAGCAAATGTAAAAATTGCTGGCCAGAAATTCAAAATTGCAATTGTACACGGACTGCATAACCTTAAAGATCTAATAAGCAATGAAAAAAGATTCGAGAAATACCATGTAATTGAAATGATGGTATGTCCTTTCGGCTGCGTGGGAGGTGGAGGTCAGCCAATTTCAACTCCAGAAATAAGAGAAGCTAGAAGAGAAGCACTCATCGGCATTGATTCAAAGGAACACGCAAGGTTCTGCATGGAAAACCCAGAACTCAAAAAACTTTACGATGATTATTTAGGCGAACCAGGCTCAAGAACCGCAAGTTCACTTCTGCACACTCACAGAATCTGCTTAAAATGCGGAGTGTCTCTGCAGGAAAAAATCAAGAAAGACCTGGAGTAATTCTTAATGAAAAAAACTTTTATTCCTGAGGAATTCAGGAAAAAATATTCAAAAATAATGGAAAAAGAAAGTGACATTTTTTTTGAATATTGCAAGATTAAAATGCCAAAAAGCATCTGGATTAATTCTCTTAAAATAAAACCTGAAATTCTGATTAAAGAATTAAGAAAAAAAGACTGGATTCTTGAAAAGTTGTTTCATGAGAATGCTTATTCTTTGAAAGATGTTTCAAAGCCGGGGCAAAGTGAACAATTCAAACAGGGTTTGTTTAATGTTCAGGAAAAAAGTTCTATGCTTCCGGCAATTGCACTATCTCCGAAAAACGGAGAAACTGTTCTGGACGCAACTGCAGCCCCTGGAAATAAAACACTGCAATTGTCCTGTTTGATGAATGGAACGGGAAAAATTGTTTGTGTTGAAAAGAATGTTAAGAGATTTAAAAGTTTGAATTTTAATGTTAGAAAATTCGGAATGAATAATGTAATTGCAAAAAGAATGGATTTGCTTGAAGCAAAAAGAAAAAATGTTTTTGATAAAGTACTTCTGGATGCTCCTTGCAGTTCTGAAGGCCTTGTTAGAAAGAATTTTGATGCACTAAAGGAATGGAATTCAGGATTGGTTGAAAGAAAAGCTGAATTGCAGAAAAAATTACTGCAAAAATCAATTCAATTACTGAAAGTAAACGGAGAGCTTGTTTATTCAACCTGTTCTTTAAGCCCAGAAGAAAACGAAGGAGTAATAAGTAATGCAGTGAAAGCGGGAAATGTGGAATTGGTTAGTGTAAATTTTAGCGGTTTTAAAACAAGGCCTGGTTTGACAGAATATAATGGAAAGAAATTTTCTGAAGGAATTGAAAAATGCATCAGAATTTATCCGCAGGATAATGATAGTCAGGCGTTTTTTGTTGCAAAAATAAAGAAAACTTCTACATAATTGGTTATTGTTTCACTCATAAGGTTTTAAAACTTTCTAAATTAGAATTACTTCAGACATTTCTTTATTTTTTGCCCGTATAGTATATCGGTTAGTATACAGCCCTGTCAAAGCCTTTTAAAAAAAGGTTTGCGAAAATTGCGCTGCAGTCAGGCTGTGGGCCGGGTCCGACTCCCGGTGCGGGCGAATTTAGTCAATAGACGAAAACCATTTCGTTTGTTGTTTAACCCATTTATTTCCAACTTTCCAATAACCATCTTTCCATTTAGATAGTCTTTCAGATTTTTTATAATTGTTTAAAAGAAATACAGCATCTTCCAGCTTCTCACTTTTTCTTTTAATTGAAAAATTTATATTTTTTGCAAAGTTTTTTACCATCGCATCTTTTGAAATATAAAGCACAAATAAATCAATGGTTCTTGTAATTACCCTTCCATTGATTTTGGAATCTGATTCGCCCTTATGTTTATGCAAATATAAATTACTTTTAATACCAAAAAATTTTAACAAATATTTTACAAACTCTAATAAACTAAAGTTAGTGCTACAGGCGACCATTACATCACAATTAAAATTTGTTGCTGCAGAAATACTTGGACAACCCTCCGAATCAGCCAAACCCTGAATGAACTTTGCAGGAAACTTCTCAATAAACTTTTTTCCGTTTTCAAAATCCTTTTTAATTTCTTTAACAAAATTAAACAGTTTTTTGCTTCTAACCTGAACAGAATAAGTGGCAGAATGTCCTCTCCTTGGTTTTTTATAACAAACAGCAAAACTCTTTTCTTTTTTAAGCAATTTTGAACTACAACCAGAAAATTTTTCTACAAAGTCTCTATCAATCGCTTCTAACTTTAAAACGTATTCTTTTCTTTTAGTATTAACAATTAAGCTCCCGTCTCCAAACATGACCCCTAAAACGTAAGATAATTCTGAACTGGCTTCAGGAACAAAATAATTTTCCCCGCCAATTATTTTCACGTCATGATTAAACCAATAAGACAGTGTTCCTAGAGACAACTTAACCTGTTTTTCATCCTTGAATTTTTTAATGATTTTTTTATAACCCAAACTTTGTTTTTTTAAATCAAAAATTTCAACATAAAAATTTTGCTGTTTTTTGGAATCTAATTGAGAAAAGGTACGCATATTAATATCAAGTAAAAATAGACGAATAATCTTTCGAACCCCCTCATTGCCGATGCGATGCCAAATTTAAGTAAAATTACTAATAATGGCACTTTTGCAAAAAAAAACAATTTTTCATAAGAAAAACAATTATATACTACTTATTTCATAATAAAACTGATGAAAACTATACAAAAAGCACTTTTATTATACATTGCATTTGTTTTAATGCTGACTTTTGCAATAGGTGCACATACTACTACAGTCATCCAACCTAATGATTCAAATAGACTTGCAGGAACGGTTGGAGTTGAATGGAATGTGGTTGATGGAAACTTTGTAACAGCCACTCATGATGTTAACATTAGTATAGCAATAAGTGCTACAGCAGGAGCATTCACAACTTATCTTATACAGGATGTTAATGCAGACACTTACTGTGGAGGCGCCGCAGATTATGCGGATGTAAATTGCACTTATACATTTAACACTACAGCTATAGCGGATGGTAATTATTTTTTAGATTTTAATATTACAACCTTTGCTACTGCAGGACCAGCAGACCAAAACAGCGTTACTGATTCATCTGATGCTAATTTCCAAATTGATAACTCTGTTTCCGCTTTGACAATCACAAACCCATCTAATAATTTGTCTTTGCCGATAAACACTTTTTCATTGGTATTTACTTACACTTCAAGCGAAAGCGATATTGCCGCGTATTATGTTTGGGTTGATTCAGAAGCAGAAATAAACAATGGTACAAGCACAAGTTACACGTTCTCC
>JBDRLP010000037.1:0-14356 GCA_043812975.1 Candidatus Iainarchaeum sp.
AACATGTTTTTGTCGTGGATAAGGATATTGACATTTACAATGATGAAGAAGTAGAATGGGCAATGGCGACAAGGTTTCAAGCAAACAAGCGCATGGTAATAAAAGAAAAAGAAAAAGGCTCAAGTTTGGATCCAAGTGCAAAATCAGAAACTCATTTCACAACAAAAGCTGGTTTTGATTTAACAGCAAAACTTCACACAAAAGGAAAAGACTTTGGAAAAGCAGAATTTCCAAAAGCAAATTTGAAAGATTATTTGGAGTGAATTTCGATGCAACTAACAAACCAAGAACAGGAAATGCTTGAAGGAAAGCACGGGAAAGCTGTAAAGAAAAGCATGGAAATTTTGACTGCTTTGGGAGATATTTACGGAGCAGAGAAATTATTGGATGTCACAAGCGTGCAAATAGCAGGAGTGAGTTATGACAATCTCGGTGACGCAGGATTGGAGTTCCTTGCGGAAATGGCTGAAGACGGAAAAACAAGAGTACTTACAACTTTGAATCCTGCTGGAATGGATATGGAAAACTGGCTGGCACTTGGAATTGAAAAGGAATTTGCGGAAAAACAGGGAAAAGTTATTGATGCATTCAAAGCAATGGATGTAATAACCACTTGTACATGCACTCCATATTTTATTGGAAATTCTCCGCGGTTTGGGGAACACATTGCATGGAGTGAATCAAGTGCTGTTGCATTTGGAAACTCTATTTTAGGAGCAAAAACTAATAGAGAAGGCGGTCCCAGCGCGCTGGCTTCTGCTTTAACTGGAAAAACACCTGCTTACGGAATGCATTTGGAAGAGAACAGACAGGCACAAGTAATTATCGATGTTAATGCAGAAATGAAAGATATTGTTGATTTTGGAGCGTTAGGAAAAATAATCGGGGACAAAATCAAAAACAAAATACCATTAATAAAAGGGATTAAGAAAAATGCATCAATCGAAGAATTGAAAAGTTTCTCGGCATCAATTGCAACTTACGGAGGGACTGCATTATATCATATTGAAGGAATCACCCCGAACAAAACTTCTATTCCAAGTGAAAAAATTTCTGTAAGTCAGAAAGAAATCGATTATGCAAAAACGGAAATGAATGATGACTCGGAAGTTGATTTAGTTTCAATTGGCTGTCCGCATTGTTCAATAAAAGAAATAAAACAACTTGCAAAATTGCTTGAAGGAAAAAAAGTGAAAAAAGAATTCTGGATTTGTGTGGCAAGACCGATTAAGAAAATTGCTGAACAAATGGGTTATGCAAAAACAATCGAGGAGTCAGGAGCAAAATTCGCGTGTGATACTTGTATGGTTGTTGCTCCGATAAAAGGAAGATTCAAAGCACTTGCTACAAATTCAGCAAAATCAATTTACTATGCAAGAGCAAAAAACAAGTTCAAAACAATTTACAAAAACCAGGACGAGTGTGTGGAAATAGCATTGAGAGAGTGAATTTTATGGAACTAAAAGGAAGAAAAATATTCAAAGGAAAAGTAAAAGGAGAAGCGTTAGTTACTAATGAAGGAATTTCCTTTTATGGCGGAGTTGACCCTGAAACAGGTAAAGTAGCAGAAGTAGGTCATCCTCTGGAAGGGCAGAGCATTGCAGGAAAAGTGCTTGTGTTCCCGCAGGGGAAAGGTTCTACTGTAGGAAGCTATGTTCTTTATAGATTGAAGAAAGCAGGAAAAGCCCCGTTAGCAATTGTGAATAAGGAATGTGAAACAATAGTGGCAGTAGGGGTAATTATTTCAGAAATACCTTGTGTTGATAAAATTGATATTGAAAAGATTCAGACAGGGAACCCAGTGGAAATTGACGCAGAAAATGGGGTTGTAAAGGTTCTGTAAAACTATAAAAACAAAAAAGGAGTAATATGCAAATGCAATTATACATACTCAAGCTTGGAGGATCAGTAATAACTGATAAGAAATCAAACAAACTTATTGTAAAGAAAAGAAAGCTTGAAAAAATTGCTTCTGTTATTTCAAAAGTAATTAAGAAGAAAAAATTCAAATTAATAATTGTTCACGGAGCAGGGCCATTTGGGCATAAGATTGTTACTGATTACAAAATCAAAAACGGAGTAAAGACGCAAAAGCAAGTGAAAGGTTTTGTTAAAACCCGGAATTCAATGGAAACATTGGACAAAATCGTGGTTGAAACTCTTTTATCAAAAAATGTGAATGCGTTTGAGGTGCAGGCATCTTCTTGTATTATTCAGAACAGAAAAAAAATCACAAAGTTTGACATAACAATAATTGAAAAACTCCTTGCAATGAACACTGTGCCTGTGATGTACGGAGACATGGTTATTGATAATTCTCTTGGAGCTTCTGTTGTTAGCGGAGATGCAATAATATCTTATTTGGCAAAGAAACTCAACGCAAAAAAAATCTTTTTCGGAACAGATGTAAAAGGAATTTATGATTCAAACCCGAAGAAAAACAAAAAAGCAAAACTAATTGAAAAAATAAACAATTCAAACATAAAAGAAATTCTCAAAAAAACTTCTCACTCTTCCTCAGTTGATGTTACAAGAGGGATGAAAGGAAAACTATTGGAAATAAAACAAAACATTAAAGGAAAACAAATTTATGTTTTCAATTTGAACAAAGAAAAAAATCTAGAGTTACTACTTAATAGTAAAAAAATCGAGTGTACGAAAATTTATTTCAAAAAATAATTCATTCAAAAAAATTTTTCCCTTCAGAATCAGCTTGAACTATTTTTACAACTTCCTTGAACCACACAGGATACTTACCATAATCAAGTTCTTCCAAAACCTGTTTTGCTGGAACATTAACAATTTCCCCTGTATGCTCTTTATTAGGATTAATTTCACCACTGTAAGAAATGAATGCTGCTAAACAAAATTCATTCTCACAAGAACCATCGCCATAATCTTTCTCATAAGAAAAACCTCCAAGCACTTTCATTTCAACATCTTCAGGAATCCCATATTCAACTCTTAAACAGCGTTTTCCTGCTTGTTCTTTTGTTTCTCCATTAAGCACATGTGTGGTTGGGCTATCTAATACGCCACCACCAACCTTCTTCAAAGGTCTTTCATGCAGAATAAGTTCATTATTAGCATTAAAAACCAGTACTTGAATTGCCAAGTGTTTGGTTCCCGGAGTGCCGTGTGCAGTTTTTCTGTCTAAAATTTTGCCATTAGGATTCCCATCAGAATCCACGAGAATCATTTTCTGATTTGGCTGGTCTTCTAAAGTTGCACTCATAATAAAAAGAAAAAGCAAAAATAAAATAAACAAAACTAATGAAGTTTTCTACATAATTTTCTATTTGTATTTTTCATTCAACTTTTCCAAAGCAGTTGAAATTGATGTAACTGATTCTTCTACAGGCTTTCCGATATTATGCTGGAATCCTTTTACAATATCGTTTTTGTCTGCGGTTGGGTCATTTACAAAAGAAAGCTTTCCTTTGTTTCTTTCAACAAGGCCAACATCAATCAATCTTTTCAAGTGGTATCTTAAAAGTTTTTCATCAATTTTTTTCCCCTGTTCTTTTAAACGATCAAGCAATTCATAAGTTGTTGGAGAATATTTTTTTGAAACCTGAAAATAGAAAAAACCATCAAGAATATCCAGGATAGTTGATCTGGATTCCTTTTCTGAGATTAAACCAAAAGAAAGAGCAAACCATCTAAGTAAGGAACGCTTGGTCATGGAGACTTCTGGCGGGAAATCCATTTTTCTGATTGTAAAAGATTTTCTTACATATTCTGCTTCCGGAAACCCATTACCCATAATAACACCAATAATCTTTTAGAAAAACTAAAGCATATTGTCATTATTAAGCTTTATTGGTTTGAAAACCAAAGCAAAAAATCAAATCTACATAATTAGCTGGTTTTAATAATTTTGAAGAAGTAATTGTTTTGGGGTGAATAATTAAATGTTAAAAATCGATGCATCTTTTACGCCGTTCAGGCTTAACTTAAGAAGGAAGGAACCAGTTACTTTGAAATTGAATATCAGGAACATGAATGATGAGGATGTTTTAATGTCTTACGAAGTTCTTGTTTCAAGAAGTCTCTCAATGGATAAGGGGGGCTTTAAAACAAGCGAAGCCAAAAGGTTTGGTAAAATGGAACCTGGTCAGATCGAGGAGAAATACTTTGATATTTATCCAAAAAGTATGACAAGAGACGGGACATATCCTATTGTAATCAAGGCAATGGAGCATTACAATACCTACAACTTTGTTGAAAAAGAATATAAGAAAAAGCTTGAGATTAAAGTTGAAGAATAGGATTAGGTTTAAATAAAACAGAATCTTTTTTCTTGAAGGGTTTGTATGGGTAGAATGCACAAAGTAGGCAAGGCAGATATTACGGATAAAACTTCCAGAGAGCTTCTAAGAGGTGCTGGTGAATTAGGTTTCAATCGTGCGAGTGAGAAGGATACTTTGCGAAAACCTAATTCAAGAAGACCCCTAAAAACCAAACCAAGGCAGCAGTTGAGTTCGGCTCATGCTGATGTTTATGGAGTTCATGCTATAGGTGCTGGGAGAAAAAAAGTTGTTGTTACTGGAACAATAGGCAAGCCAATTAAACTTACTGTCAGAAGCGTTTTTGGTTCAAGACCTCCACAAAATGCAAAGGAATATGTTGAGTATCTGAATTTAGGGTTAAATAGCAATAGCAGAGGTCCGCCTCTTACTTTTAGGCAATTTAAAGAAAAAAGATTACAGTCGGTTAGAAGAAAAAGAAAAAGAGCAGCTTGAAAACTTGGTTGAAAATAAATTTATTCCCCAAAACAAATATTAATGATCAAGAACTTGAATTTATAATGAAAGTAGCTCGAATTAGCCGAAGAACTTTTTTAAGAGCCAGTGCTATCGGTGCTGGTGCAGCTTCAATGGGCTCCGTTCCTAGAAGAAAAAGAACTCTTGCGGATAGGGTTCTTGAGAGGGAAAAAGAACTGAGAAGGAAAAAAATGGAGCCCGAACTGGTTGAGAATATCAAAACAAGAATGATTTTGATTTTAATTGATAGTAAGGTTTCAGAACAGTTGCAAAAAGAACTACGTGTATTGGTTGATGCAAAGAATTTTGACAAGGCAAAAACAAAACATAAAAAAGATTTATTTGCCGCAATCAGGAAAGGTCTGTTGGAAAATTCTCTTCAGGAAGTTTCCAAGCTTGAGTGTGGAGTTATTTTAATGGAATATATGGCTGAAGGGGAAAAAGCTATTGAAAGCAGAGGTGAAGTTGTATCGGAACGGTTGAAAAACATAAGTCAATTTTTGGAATCACTTAGAAACCCAGCATATGATCTTCTTTACACTAAAATTGATAGAACGCAAAGTAACTAAACCAATCTCTAAAGTAGTTATGTATTGAAATGCTACATAACATAATTATATTTAACCACTTCAGTCCATATCTAACCATGCCTCAAAAGCAGCCCCTGAAATATCACAGGTTGAAGTTTTCTTTGCCTAAATTCAGTTTTTATGCTAAATTACTGCCTTCTAAGAACTCGGAATTAGTGCACGAATTGTTGGACAACTTACCAATTACAGGTTACGCAGAACGCTGGGGCGAGGAGATTTATTTCACAATCGATGCTTTGTTGGCTATATCAAACCCCATTGAAACCAAATCTGTTGGTGTTGGGGATATTGCTTTTTGGGTTCCTGGTTCTGCTATTGCTATTTTTTTCGGGTCTACGCCTATGAGTAAGGGGAGTAAACCTGTGCCTGCTTCGGCTGTTGGAATCTTTGCTCGTATTGATGGTTTGAAAGCTATCTTAGAAGATCTGAGGCACGTTAAGCACATGGATAAGATTGTGGTTTCTGGTGCAAAATAATCTAAAATTAGATTAACTTATACATAACTTCATTTTTCTATTTTACCTTTTACTTTGGCGCTAACTTCATTCCCTTCTCTGTCCCATCCACGGACTTCTACGAGGCGGGTTCTTGAGAGTTTTCTCAAGTGCTGACCTATTCTATGCCTTATATTGCGTATACGCATTACCATACGGACTTTACGCTCTGATTCTATAAAAATCTGTGTTATATTTTGTTGGCAAAAAAGTTCAATTAGTTCAAATTCCCCTTCGTAATTTTGCCGTATAAGAGAGCTTGTGCCGAGTTTCAGTATAACTATGTGCATGCCGTATTCCGATAAGAATAGGATTACCGGTACTACAGGGGTGTTTTAAGCCATATTAGGGCTTTTGAGCCGTCTGAGGGCCAATTATTTTCTCTCTGTGGTTCCGCTATATTTCTCTTTTCTGGAGAATCTAATGAGTCAGAAGAGGTTATCCCGAATTTAAATGTTGTTTTTGAGTTAGGGGCGGCAAGTGTGTTGTATGGTGACAAGGTTATCTTATTCAAAGAACAAGGATTGAATCTCCCAAGTGACTTTAGTGATTTAGGTTATATTTCTTTTGAAAAGGGAAACTTAGAGGCTAAGACGTTAGATTTATTTAAGGAATTAATTTCAATGGGATTTGTCAAGGTAATGCCTGTTTAATCAATTTTGTGTGTGTCCGTATAGTATTAACAATTATCCAAAAACCCTTCTTGCAAAGAAAGCGTGGCCGTTCCTTTAAATTTTGTCCTAATATTCGTGCTTTTGTAATAACTATATTTTTATACTTGCTTAAACATTAATTGAGTATAAATTTGATTAATTTGTGTGATTATTATGGCTAAACCTATTAGAGCAACTCCAACTCTTGTTGGGCAGGAAGCGGTTGAATTTGTTAATACCATGGTACGTAGAGAACGCAGTTCTCGTCTTACTAATTCTGATAAAGAATTAATTAATGTAATTCATAAAAATAAGAAATTATTTAGTAGTATTTAGGCTGTTTCTTCTTCCTTGATAATAGTTATCAAATCTCGACACATGTGAATTGTATTTGTTTTTTCTTTCGTTTTAAGCACATCAAAACCTATTTTTTTGTAAAATCTCAATGGTTTTATGCGGTCAGGAATTTTTTCATCATTTTTAGAATCGAGTGTGATAAATCTACATGCTGATTTTTCATTGATTAACAGTGCTTTTCTAATGGCAAAAGCAACCATCTTTGTTCCAAGTCCTTTTCTAGTGTATTCTTTTCTGACTCCCATTCTGCAAATTTTTAAAGCAGGTAAAGCGCGATATTTTATTCTCAATTCAGCCATCTGTTCTTTTCTTGTTTTATCCAAGCTAATCGCATCCGCACAAATGGTTATGTAACTAAGTAGTTTTTTCTCCTTTCTTGACATCCAGAGAAAAGTGCGATTAATAGATTGTTTCATTTGGTATAAAGCATCTTCTTTCAGAAAATCTTCCAGCTCTTTTATGTCACACTCAAAGTTGTCAATAAATTTGCTAGTGGAATCTCCCAATTCAATAATTTCAATATCTTTTGAGGGGTATTCTTGTTCCATTCTAAAACTAAGTTCAAATTTGTTTTAAATCCTTTTCAATTAGTTTTGAATCTAGGATTAAGTTAATTAAGTGCGGATTCATTATTTTTTTATGGCAAAAAAGAAAGGCAGGGTTGTTGTGCCTGTGAGGTTTCCCACGATTAGTGATACGCCAACCAGAACTAAGTTGTTTCTTACTCCTAAGCAGATTGAACAAATGAGGGCTAATTCCCGTTTCATTGAAGCAAAACACGTGGATTATCAGCCTTTGAGGCTTCCAACAGGAGAAGTGATTAAATCAGTTAGTTTGCAGGGAAAAAAAGGCGCGTTAGCTCACATGATGGCTGCAAAATCATCACATTTCCTAATTGGAATGAGCCAAAGAAAGCTTGATGAATTCCACAGGATAAACGATGCCCTGAAGAAAAAAGGGGTTCCAGTGGTTAGAATTCTTGAGGATTACAAAGGAAAAAAGCCTGGTGAAAGGCTTGTGCTGATTGAAGGAGAAAAATCCACTCTATATAACCTCAACAGGGATTCTCCTAATGGTTTGCCTATTGCAGATGCAAAAAAGTATTTCGAAGCACTAGGAACACTTCATTCTCTTGGAGTTTCCCATAATCATCCCCACTTAGGTAATTTTTTCAGGAGAAACGGAAAAGCAGGGGTTTTTGATTTCAGTAACGTGAAATTTGGCAATGTTGACTGGAAATCCCCAGAACGAATAATTGATTTTTTCCAAGTTGATTATAGTGTAGCGCTTGACAATTTCTTAATGACTGCTGTTAGAAACAAGAGGCTTCAAGAAAGAATAAAACAGGAACAAATAGGAGATGTTTTACAAGAACTAGTAAAACCTTTACCTGCAAGCCAACGCGTGAAACAGGTTTTGGTGGAAGAACTAGAAAATTCTTTTTTCGATGTCCTAATCCCTCATTATAGAGAACATGGTTTCTTTAAAACACATAAAATGGACATCTGAAATTTTATTGTTTAATCCTCTCACTACCGGAAGCGTGGCTGTTCCGTTAATTTTGTCCTAGAATTCGTGCATTTTCTCATTTGTAAACCCGCACCTATAACACTTGAAAGTAATTTTTCCTTTGAACGAATTACTTTTGATTCTCGTGCTGTTGCAGGAGGGGCATTTTTTTGGCGGCATAAAAGGTTGTCCTAAAAAACAGGTAATTTTCCTGATCTCATAAAGAAAAATAAGTTTCCCTTACTATTTAAGGCTTTTTGAAAAATGGATTCATTTCTTTTTTTTCTTCCCAAAAACCCTTTGAAGTTCTTTCCTTAAATGTGCATCTTCTCTTCTTGCCCAAGTAGGATCAATCCCCGGAAGAAAACCCTGCTTTTTAACTGATTTCTTTTTTGGAGGCATAAAAAAACAATTCATTCAAACAATAAAAACTTGTTGTCCTAAAATCCGCGTATTTGCATTCAATTTTTTTTGAAAAATTAACAATAGTTAATAATAACTAAAAAAGCAGTAATTAGTATAGTAAATAAATCTGAGGTGGAAAAAATGAATTGGAGAAAATTTGTAGCAGAAGTACCTAAGCATGTATTTGTGCCAAGGATAAGAAATAGTTCTATTAGGAGAAAATTAATTTGGTTTTAGATGAAGAATATGAGTTTAATGAACTCAAGAATATTTTTAGATAACTAAATCAAAAAAAAGTAAGTAAAGGGCAGAAGCCCTGTACTGGATATTATCCTTTGTTTGATAATTTATTTGACTTTACAAATGCCCAGATTTTTTTGGTCATTTCGCTTGGAGCTATTGGCTTGTTTCCGAAAATCTGCTCTGCAGTTTCTGTTCTGCCGGCAAAATTAATGGTATAGCCTCCAAATGCTGGTTTTCCTGCCATAAGTTTCTCACCTCTTTAATTATTAGTTCAAATTATTAGGCTTAGCTCTAATTTAAACTAATACGTAAATATCCCTCTATTAGCTCTTAATTTTCGGTTAATTTATAGTATTTCCAGTAAAAATAGTTCATTATTGTATATGCAATAACCTGGAACCAAGTAAGCCAGAATACTCTGAACCCGAACGGCAGTAAAAAACCAAGCACTGTTGTCACGATTGCATAAACAGCAAAGTATTTAGTAATGCTTTTTTTCAGAATTACAATGCCTTTTTTTGCACTTATAAAAATTCTCGGCATGAAAGCTATTGCAACCCAGAAGGAAAACATTCCAATTTGATTTGCATCAGGATTCCCCCAAGGAGAGTTCCCTATAACAAACCACTCAAAAGCTAACCCAAAAAAACCAAATAAAAAATAAAACAAAACATCAGCTTTCCTTCCACTCAAATGTTTGTCAACAAAACTATTCACAAGATAAACAAGTGCAAGATAAATCGGATAAAAAAATGAAGTAAAAATAAAATTCGAAACATTATTTGTTGCAAGAATATTGAACTGGAATTCAACAACCATTGCGAAAACAAAGCCGACTAAAACGAATTTCAGTAATTTATTCATAACTAAATTCATTGTTCTCGGAAGCTAAAAACCTTTTGTCCTAAAATTCGTGCAAAAGGTAGCTTTATTTTATATTAATGATATTTATGTTTAGAGGTTTTTGTTTAATGCAGAGAAAATATTTAGTATTGGTTTTATTTTTACTGTTTTTCTCAGGCCTTGTTTTTGCGAAAAGCTTCTCTTTTTCAGAAGTAAACCTCAAGTATGATTTTAACCCTGATTCAAGCATTGAAGTTGAGGAAGAACTAACCTTCGATTTTTCAGGTTCGTTTAGTTTTGCTTATCGGGAATTTCTATTAGAGGGCTCTGAACGTATAGAAAACTTTCAGGTTTTTGAAAAAACAATTAATGGTTTAAAAAAACTCGAGCCAAAAATAACAAACAATCCTTTCAAAGCAACTTGGTATTACAAGGCATTAAACGAGAAAAAAACCTTTGTTCTAAAATACACTTTGAAAAATGCAGTAAAAGAATACAATGATGCTTATGAATTTTACTGGAAAATCTGGGGCCCTGAATGGGATGCAAAAGTATCAAAACTAAATGCAACAATAAATTTTTCAAAGCCCCTTGCAGAAGGTTCAAAAGTCTGGTTACATCCATTACTTGATGCACGTTACGATTTGAAAGGAGACACTCTAAAAATAACTGCAAACAACATTCCCGAATACACTTTCTTTGAAGCAAGAGTTTTATTCAATAAAGAAGTAATGTCCGGAACTTTTGCTGAAAAAAAATCAGGTTCAGGAATTGAACAAGTTAATGCTGATGAACAAACAAACAGCATTCTTTACGGTGCTTTAGCTGCTCTTTGGCTATGGCCGTTATTGGTTTTAATTCTGCTTACTTTTCTTTTCATTCACTTTTATTACAAGCATGGTGTTGAACCTGAAGTGCCAGAAGTTGGTTATGAAAGATTTATTCCTTTTGAAGACAAACCGTATTTAGTTGATTATTTAATGCACTTCAAAATCACCCAAAAAGGCATGATTGCCACTCTAATGGATCTCTCCAGAAGAGGCCACATAAAAATTGAGAAAGATAAAGAATCACTTTCAATATTTGGCGGTGACAATTATCGTCTCACGAAAGCCCAAGGCAAAGACGAGCTTTCAAATCCAGAGAAAGAACTTATTGATCTTGTTTTTAGGAAAAGTTCCCGCAAGGGTTGGTTTAATTCAGAAGAAAAAATTGTTGAAACAATAACCATGAAAGAAATAATCAAAAGCCAAAAACACCAAACAACTTCAATCTTCTATAGATGGAAGTTATACGTCCAAGATCAAATAGTAACCAATAAAACCAAGAATCAATATCTTGACCTCACTGGTGAGAAAAATTTCTTCTATTCTTTGATAATCCTTGCTATTATCACAATTATTCTTAGTTTTACTTTCGGCGGTCCGCAGGGCTTTGCAATAATTCATGCAACGATTTTTCCTGTATTAGCATTGAATTTAATCACAAAATCTTTGCATCAAGGCGGAGTAGCACTAAAAATCCAGTTTGCCTTTCTTAGTTTGTTGTTTTTAATTATGTCAATTGGTTTGTTGGTTCTTCTTCTTTTCAACCCATTTATCATAGGGTCTCTTGTAATAATTTTGTTTTACGGAATAACACTGGTCTTTCCACGAACCCTGCCAAAAATGACTTATCTTGGAGCACAGCATTACTCGAGATGGAATGGTCTAAAAAAATACTTAACAGATTTTGGAAATATCAAAGAAAAAATTCCTGAAGACATTATTCTTTGGGAACAATACCTTGTTTTTGCAACTGTTTTTGGAAACGCAGACAAAATAATTAAACACTTTGAAAAAGCATTAAAACTTTACAAAACTCAAAATCAGGCTGTTTATTCAACAACAAGCTTTGCAGTCTTTTCCAGTCCAGGATTCCACGCTTCATTCTCTTCAGGATTTAACACCGCAAGTTCAGCCAATGCTTCAGGAGATTCTTCCGGCGGTGGCGGAGGAGGAGGCGGTGGCGGTGGTGGCGGAGCCGGCTAGGAATCAAAATTACTTTTTAATTCTGCTCCTAGGAATTTTGCCAAGGCCTTATCTGGTCTTTTTCTTCTCAAAGTAGTGAAGACATTGGATTTGCCGAAGAAACTTCCTAAATCAATCTCGTTAGAACCATTAGTAATTGATAAACCCATTCCTTCTGCAAGATTTTCACTTTTAACAAAAACGTCTTTTCCAAGACTAATTTTTTTTCTAGGTAGTTCATTCATTTGTTTATCATAAACTCCTAGTTCTAATGAATTTTTTATCTTTTTTATGTATCCAAGGGCATAACCAGCGTCAGTCATAATCCCTAATTTTCGTAATATTGAAACAATAATAATCATTGCTATAAATGTTGGTACAGCAAGTCCAAGAACAAGTCCAAAAAGTGATAAAATAAACAAAATTATTATAATAATCTCAGGCAAATATGAGGATAGTGTTTCTCTTGCTTGAAAAAGAAGCCAACCCAACACACTTGCGGTTGCAATTCCAAATAACCCCGAAATTATTGTTACTAAATCTTCTATTAGACTTTGATTTTTTGAAATAGCAGTCATAACCACTAGTATTCCTGCTGATTTGCTTCCAAAATCTATTTCTAACATTATAATGTAATAGGCCGCATTCTATTAATTTTTTCCCATTTGATTCAAAAATCCCAGAGTGCTTAAGAGGCAAGTTTTATAGTCACCTCAATAATAGTTATGTAGCATTAAGTTTGGTTAGATAAGTTTTTTGCTCTTATTTTGCTTTATGGTTGATGTTTCTGTTGTAATGCCTTGCCTCAATGAGGGGAAAACAGTGGGCATCTGCATTCAAAAAGCTAAAAAAGTTTTCAAAGAACTCGGTTTGAAAGGCGAGGTTATTGTTTCTGACAATAATTCTACTGATAATTCTATTTCTGTTGCGAAAAACCATGGCGCTATTGTTGTAAAGCAGCCAATTGCAGGTTATGGTGCTACTTATCTGAAAGGATTAGGAATTGCTAAAGGAAAGTTCATTGTAATTGCTGATTCCGACAACACTTACGATTTTTCAGAAATGCCAAAGTTCATTAAACAACTTGATGAAGGTTATGACTTTGTCATTGGCAACAGGTTTCTTGGAAAAATGGAAAAAGGTTCAATGATTTTTTTGCATAAGTATATCGGCAACCCTTTACTTAATTTTGTTTTCAATATTTTTTTTTACACTGATTTGGGAGACACACATTGCGGTTTCCGAGCTTTCACCAAAAATGCTTTCAAAAAAATCAACCCGAAAACCCATGGCATGGAGTTCGCGCTTGAAATGATTGTGAACGCAGCCAAACTCAACCTTAAAATCGCCGAGGTTCCTGTGAATTATTACAAAAGAGATTCCCCTTCTAATCTTCGGTCTTTCAGCGACGGAGCGAGGCATGTTTCATTAATGTTGCATGAGTGGCTTAAGTAGTGCTTGCGCACTCAAAACAAGAAACAGAATCTGGCTCGCAATGGTGGCATAAGCCGCTCCGATTAAACCAAATTCAGTTATAAGCACAAAATTGAGTGCAATGTTCAGAATGGTTATTGCGAGGGCGTTCAGCATGTTTGTTTTCTGCCTGTCAACCGCGTTCATTGTTGTTGCCAATAGCATGTTCACAAACAACAAAACAGGCAGGACTCCCAGTACCAGAAAAACCTCTTTGGTTGGCCCAAAGCCACTTCCGTAGAGAACATCGGTTATTTGGCCAGCGAATAAAATTGTGGCAATTGTTAGCGGTATGCTTGCCATGAGGAGGATTTTAAATGAAGCAATAAAGGTTTTTTTGAGTTTTGCCGCTGATTCTGCATATTGCCTTGATAATTTCGGGTATAGTGCCGCCACCACAGAACCCGCTATTAGAATTGTGGCTGCAAGCGGTTTGAAAGCAGCACTGTAAAACCCAACTGCCTTTTCTCCCAGCAGAAATGAAATCATAAAAATGTCTGTTGAGAAGTACACCGCTACTATCATGACCATGAACCAGAACGGTGTTGAACTCAAAAAAATTTCTTTGATAAAATCAGGGTTAATTATTTGTTTCCCGGGAGCCATTTTCTTAATCGACATGATTGTCAGACTTGCAACTAAATCCACAATTCCGCCTATTACAAGTGCTATTCCAATTCCGAACAAACCCAGACCAAGCCATAATCCAGTTATACCAACACCTGCAATTACTATTGAACCAAGAACAGTTGGAATTGCCTCCAATTCCATTTTTTCATATGTCCTGAACACAGATTTTGCTGTAAAGGAATTGGTTTTCAACATCGCGTATATTGCTGCCGCCAAAACAAGAACCATCGCTTCTCCGCTGAGGCTGATTAAATAAGCTCCAACCACAATAACCAAAAGCACTATTATTGAAACAACCACCCTTAATGCAGTTGCATTGTAATAATATTTTCCTGTCAGGCTCCTGTCGCGTGCCATTTCTCTTGTAATGAAATGATCCAAACC
>JBDRLP010000038.1:0-3809 GCA_043812975.1 Candidatus Iainarchaeum sp.
TACATAAAAATAATTTGAATTTCGAATACTAATACCGGAAGAAGTTAACTTCCACAACTAAGAGATTTTTTAACAACTTACCTCTTACTCAGTTGGGGGTTGATTTATTGTCGCAGATACAGAACATTTTTGAAAAAGAATTTGCAAAAGAAACTATTTTTCTTGACAGAAACATGATAACCCCGCATTATACTCCAAAAGTCCTTCCTTTCAGAGAAACTTACATTGGAGACATTTCAAACCTTGTTTCTAAAACATTAAAAGGCCAAAAAGCAGATAATCTTTTCATTTATGGTAAAACAGGCACGGGAAAAACCTCTGTTACAAAGCACGTAATGGAACAATTATTGGATTTTGCTTCTCAGAAAAACCTTCCAGTGAAAGGAAATTATGTTAACTGCAGGAACCATAACTCAAAATACAGGATTCTCGTGAAAATTGTGAAAGAATTTTATCCTGAAGAGAATTTTTTGGGTTTTTCAGCAGCATTTGTTTATGAAAAACTACTTGATTATGCCAGAAAAGGAAAACACCTTGTTCTTGTTCTGGATGAAATTGATAAAGTAAAGGATTTAGATGAACTTGTTTATGGTTTAACAAGATGTAATGACGAATTAGAAAAAGGAAGCATTTCAATAATCGGGATTTCTAACAATTTAATGTTCAAAGACAGGCTTGACCCCAGAACAAAAAGCAGTTTGTGCCAGCACGAAATGATTTTTCCTCCTTATAACGCACAGGAGCTTTCAGAAATACTTGAACAAAGAACAGAAATTGCTTTTAAACCAAATACTGTAGAAGGATCCGCAATCCATCTTTCTGCTGCAATTGCTGCACAGGAATCAGGAGATGCAAGAACTGCAGTAATGCTTTTGCTTCATGCAGGAGAAATTTGTGACAGAAAAGGACTTCTAAAAGTAACTGATGTTGAAGTTAAGAAAGCAAAAAAGAAAGTAGAAGAGGAACTTATTTTCAATATGATTTCTACTCTGCCAGAACAACAACAACTTGTTTTGTATGCAATTTCTTGTCTTTCACTTGAAAAAAGACCAATGCACAAAATAACAGGGGCAATTGAAATAGGAGTTCTCTTTTCCGGAGAAATTTATGATGAATACGCAAGGCTTTCAAAAAAATATAAAGAAACAACTGTTTCAGCAAGATGGTATCGACAATACATTTCAGAACTGGAAATGTACGGGTTAATAATTACAACTAACTCAGGAAAAGGAATCAAAGGACAAACAAGATTAATCAAGCTTGGTTTTGATGCAGGAAAGATTAAGAGTTTGATTGAGAAAGAAATTGCAAATTAATTACTTCTTAATTGAAAGCTGCTGTTTTACACTAACAGCTATTTTCGGGCTCAGGATTTTTTCCAAATCTTTTACATCAATTTTTTTCACATCAGAAATGCTTTTTATTCCGGAATTAAACAATCTTCTAGCTCTTATTCTTCCGATTCCTCTTAATTCGCACAATATTACAAGTTCTTCTTTGATTCCATTTTTGAGGCGCTTTCGCATTTTGTTTAAGTGTACAAAGTGTTCCTGCAGACCAAGTATTTTTGCCAATTCCAAAGCAGAATAAGCAAGCCAGTCAGCATTTTGCAGTTTTGCGCGAAGGATTCCGGGTTGAACTTTAAAAGAATCAACTAATTCCTGTTCTCTAACCTCTTCAACCCAATCTTTAAGCAAGAAACTAGTCCAGAGTTTGCTGAGAATATTATTATCAGTGAACATTTCTACATCCGCATTAACTGGCAAAAGTTCCTTATTTTCCTGTAATTGCTCCCAAAGCTCGGCTTGTTTAGAATTAGGAGCAGAAACTAATGGCCTGAATTCAGAAGTATTTGTAATAGTGAATAAGTAAGAAAGATCATTGAACTTGTTTTGTTTTAAAGATTCGATTATTGAAAAAGCAGACATTGGATCTAAATAAAGTTCAGTGACCCTTTTTCCCAGCAAAGTAGCATCAATCCTGTTTTCATCAGCACTCACAAAACCCATTTCTTCTAACTCTTTTACAATAGAAGTTATTTTTCCAAACAAAGAAGAAAGGTTTCCTGTTTGGTTAGCATAAAAAGTTCGTGAAAAAAACTTTTCAGCAGATTCCAAATCAAAAACAAAACCAGTGGAAATAACAGCTAATAAGTGAGACCTCAGAGTTATTTCTGAAGCTAATTTTGAATCAATATTTTCTATTTCACCATTAATAAAATAATCAAAATAATCATCCTTCTCAAACTCGGTTTTGGCAAGTAGTATGGCTTGCCCTTCAGAATCATATTTAGGCCTTCCTGCTCTTCCAGCCATTTGTTTCCACTCAGAAACAGGAATCCTGCCCATTCCAAAACCAGTGTACCTGTATGGAGTTTGAAGCACCACTCTGTAAGCTGGTAAATTTACACCTGCTGCAAGAGTTGGCGTTGAAGAAATAAACTTCAAATAATTTTTCCTGAACAAATCCTCAACAATTTCCCTCTGCTTTTGGAGCAAACCGGCATTATGAAAACAGGTTCCTTTTTTTATTAATTCAGCAATTGTTTTGCATTGTGCAGTTGGCTGTTCCAGAACACTGAGGACTTTTTCAGCAGAATCATTCAAAACCTGTTTTTCTTTTTCAGTTAAAGCTTTTTCAGTGATATTTGCAAGTTTTTTTGCGGTAGCTTCACTGTTTCTTCTTGTATTAGCAAAAACCAATGCTTGTTTTCCTTTTTCAAGAGCATCAAGACAAATGGAAATAGTAGGATCGCCACTCAAAGTAACATCCTGAGAAGTTTCTCCAAAATCAATAGAATCATCCAAAAAAATTCCTTCTCTTAATTCAACAGGCCTGTAATCACTTTCAACTAACTCAGCGCCAAGCCACTTTGAAAGATCCTCTGCATTAGGAATCGTTGCTGAAAGACCAAGAACCTGAATATTTTTGTTCAAAAAACGAAGCTTTGTAATAAGCATTTCAAGAGTAGCGCCTCTGTCAGAACCAATGGAATGGATTTCATCAACAACAAGAAGACCAATATCTGAAAGCCAATCAGCCCTGTGATTTAAAAGCGAATTTAGTTTTTCATAAGTAGTAAAAATAATGTCCTTTTGAGAAAGATATTTTCCTGCAGAATCAAAATCACCAGTGCTTAGAACGGTTTTGACTCCTAATTCTTTGGAGTACTTTGCTTTGAAATCGTTAGAATGTTCAGAAGCCAGTGCTCTTAATGGGCAGGTGTAAACAACTTTTTTGCGTTTTTTTAAAATTGAATTTAATGAAGCTAATTCTGCAACAACTGTTTTTCCTGAAGCAGTGGGAGAACTAACCACAATACTCTTTTCCAAAACACCCGCATCAATAGCTTTTTTTTGCATTGGATTGAATGAATCAAAACCATTGTAATGTTTTACTAACTGAATTATTTCCATAAGAAAAAAATCTAAAATCAATACTTATGCCTATCAGACTCAATTTTCACTAACTTTTCCCTTATTGCTTCCCTAACAAACACAGATTTACTTGGATATCTTCCTGATTCAACTATTATTCTTATTTTTTCTTCTTGAATCGGAGCCAAAATAAAGTTTGCTTGTTTCGTCAAAAGTTCTTCTTTTTTATTAACCATAACAAAACCGCCACAAATAAACCATAAAAATTTACCGGTTTTATACTGCAGGAACAACCATTTCGTCCTTTAGAGCAATGTGCTCATATGCTTTTTGCAGGGCTAAAATCGCTTTCGGAATCTCATTTATGTTCAGGGAAGTGGTTGATTTCCATTCTTCACCTACTTTGTATACTTTTTCAAGAGAAACACTTTT
>JBDRLP010000039.1:0-2411 GCA_043812975.1 Candidatus Iainarchaeum sp.
TCACTCATTCAAAATTCTAATATGTTCAGCATGAATTGTAACAGGAATTTTTACAGCTGCTTCAACTAATTCAACTGTGACTTCTTCCTTAGCATCATTAACTCTCATAACCTTTGCTCTTTCTCCTTTGAAAGGTCCTGCGATTAACTCTACTTTCATTCCTTCCTTGATGCTCTTCATCAATGGTTTTGCTTCAAGTAAACCTGAAAGTTCATCAATTTTAACTGCCCCGCCAACAATTCCTCTTCCTTTTACATGAGAAGTATTATGGATTCCTCTCTGAAGAGTTATTTCATTATCAGCTTCAATAAGAATATAACCTTTCAACCCAGGAATAACTGAAATTGAATAAATATTCAATTCATCTTTCTGAATCTTATGGCTAAGTATGTCTACCACGAGACTTTCCTGACCAACAGTAGTCCTAATAGTAAAAATCATAAAAAAAACTCCGAAAAAACCGGAAAAAACAGGTTATTTCTAATTAATTTCAAGTAAAATACTTTAAAAAGGTAATGTCAGGCTTAGAGCCTTATTATACCTTCTAAAATAAGCTTTACAAAAAAACCTATTACTCCAATAATTATAATTCCAAGCCCGGTTATTTGAGCCATAACTTTGTATTCCTGCATGTCAGGTTTTCTTGAAACATTGAAAATCCTTGTGCTTGACTGAATAAAAGCCTCAATATCAACCATTGTAATCAATAAGAATTGGCTTAGATAGTATTTTAAATTAAAGGTTTAATCTTCTCAACACCAAATTCAATGAATTTTGCTTTTTCTTTTTGGCACAGCTTTTTCTTTCGCCCAAAGGGCGTGAAAAAGAAAAAGGTGTTTAATCTGCAAACTGAATTCCTATATCTATTGTACCGTCTTCAGAAAGCTCTGCTCCGTCTAAGTACGGGAACTTTCCACCGGCAATAACAACCATTGCTTGTATTTGGTTCTTAGGAACATTATCATCAATCATTGCACCCCAGATTATGTGGGCATTAGAATTGATTTTTACTGAAACCGCTTCCACAATCATCTCAGCTTCTCTGAGAGTCATGTCAGAACCACCAACAACATTAATCAGTGCTTTTCCTGCATTGGAAATATCAACATCCAATAAAGGGCTGGTTAAAGCATTTTCAACTGCTTCTAAAGCTCTGGCATCTCCTGCTACTCCTGCCTGAGAAGTTGATTCTCCCAAACCAATCATAGCTGCTCCGCCTCTTTCAAGAATAGTTCTTAAATCAGCAAAGTCCAGGTTAATTAAACCAGGTTTTGTAATCAATTCAGTGATTCCCTTAACAGCATTAGTTAATACTTCATCAGCAACCTTGAATGCAGCATTAACCGGCAAATCAGGAGCTATTTCCAAGATTTTATCGTTAGGGATTACAATAACAGTATCTGCATGAGATCTCAAATTAGAAATACCATTCATAGCATTTTCCATTCTTTTCTTTCCTTCAACAGTGAACGGAAGTGTTACTACTCCGATTGTTAAAGCTTTTACTTTTTTGACGAGTTCAGCAACAACAGGAGCTGCTCCTGTTCCTGTGCCTCCGCCCATTCCGCAAGTAATGAAAACAAGGTCTGCATCGCTTAACAATTCAGCAAGATCATCAATTGATTCCTGTGCAGAAGCTTCTCCAACACTAGGATCACTACCAGAACCTAAACCTCTGGTTAGTTTTCTACCAATCAGAATTTTTCTGTCAGCTTTTACTTTCAATAAGTCCTGAGCATCAGTGTTTATTGCAAAGGTTTCTGCTCCAAGAATACCAACTTCAGTCATTCTTTGGATAGTATTACAGCCTCCGCCTCCTATTCCAACTACTCTAATCTTTGCTCTGCTATTCTCTAATAGTTTTATAAGCGATTCATCATCAGCAATATATTTTCTTTTTTTTGGCTTTATTTTATCAGCATCGTCCCTGATTCTTTTTAGTGCTTTAGATACTACCGTTTTCAATTCACACACCCCTTCTATATGTAAAAATACACAAATAAACTGGAATTATAATATACTGGCCTAAAAAACGAATATAAATCCATATGCCAAAAAACCGCAAAAATAAAGAAAATTGTTACTCGGGAGTAGTAATTTTATTGAAGTGTGGCTTTGCACTTAAAGTAGTCCAAACGGAGCAATAAAAGTGCAGGTTTGTCACTTTAGGTGCAATTCTACACAAAGTAGTTCTTATTTAAGGTGTTTTTTTCTTGTTAATTTAATGGAAAATTTAGAATCTATCGCAAAAGAAAGGTTACAAACACAAGAAAAAGAACAAAAAATTCGTTTTTTAATGGTGAAAGAACAATACAAACGATTGTATCATGAAGTTGGTATTGGAGGTGCAATTACCTATTTGGGTGGCGTTGGTTTGCTTTTTTCAACAGCATTAGCAATGGCTTCGGGTA
>JBDRLP010000040.1:0-29304 GCA_043812975.1 Candidatus Iainarchaeum sp.
TTAGAAAAGAAAAAATTTAGTAAAAGAAACTAACGCAAAAAAAGGCGAAAACATGAAAGGATTGAAAGAACTAAAAAAAGCAAAAAAAGGCAGCATTGTGCCAATTTACGAAACAATGAACAGGTTAAGCAATGCTGAAGAGTACTTCGAAAAAATCAGTGATTACGGAAGAAAAAAGAACTCAATCCTACTAGAGAGTGCAGACATAGTTACAAGGTACGGAGAAAAAAGCATTGGTTCAGCAGACCCTTGTCTGAAAGTAAAAGGAAAAGGAGAAAAATTTGAAATTACTGCATTAAATAATTTAGGAAAAAAGTTCCTGAAAGCAATTAAAAAAGATTTGAGTTTTTGTGATTCATTAAAATCCAGTAAAAACAAAATTAGCGGAACACTCAAAGCAGGAAAAAAAGTTTTAAGCGAAAAAGAAAGATTAAGAGAAAAAACCCACGCAGATATTATGAGAGCAATTGCATTCAAACTCAAACCAGTGTACAAGCCATTTGAGGTTTATGCTGGTTTAATGGGAGCAATTGCATATGATTTTATTGACCAGTTTGAAAAGCTTCCAAAAAGCAAGAAAGATATTCTGAAAGAACCTGATTACGAAATGAATTTCTATGACAACTTGTTTCTGATTGATCATAAGAAAAAGCGGATTACTTTTATTGCAAATGCATTAATTTTTGATGAGAAAGATAAGAAAAAAGAATTGAAAAGATGCGAAGGAATTATTGAAAATTATAAAAAAGCACTGAACTCAAAAATTCCGCTTGGTAAAAAACCCAGTGGAAAGAAACCAGTAATAAAAACGGATACAAATAAAAAAGAGTTCATAAAAATTGTTTCAGATTTGAAAAAGCATGTTCTGTAGGAGATGTTTTTCAGGTTGTTCCGTCAAGAACAATTATTTCTACTTACACTTCTGAACCACTGGACATTTATGATTCTTTAAGAAAATTAAACCCAAGCCCTTACATGTTTTACTTCAACAACAGCACAGGAATCTTATTGGGTTCAAGTCCAGAAACATTCATCAAAGTTGATGGAAAAAGAAAAAAGAAAATTCAGATAAGACCGATTGCAGGAACTGTTCCAAGAGGTAAAAAGAATGGAAAAATTGACAAGAAGCTTGATGAAAAATATGCAAATCAATTGAGAAATGATAAAAAGGAAATGGCAGAGCACACAATGCTTATTGATTTGGCAAGAAACGATGTGGCTAAGGTTTCAGTAGCTGGAACCAGAGTATGTGATAAACCATATTCTGTTGAGAAATACTCGCATGTACAGCACCTTGTTAGTTACGTTTCAGGGGTTTTAAAGCCTGATTTGGACGTATTACACGCTTATTTAGCTTCTATGAATATGGGTACATTAACCGGAGCTCCTAAAGTAGAAGCAATGAAATTAATCAGAAAAAGCGAAAAAACAAGAAGAGGTTTCTACGGAGGAAGCATTGGCTACCTAACACCAAGCGGAGATTTTGATTCTGCTATTGTAATCAGAAGCATGAGTTTACAAAAAGGAAAAGCATATGTAAGAGCAGGAGCCGGAATTGTTTATGATTCCAAACCGGAAAAGGAATTCTTAGAAACTGAAAAGAAAGCAAGGGCTGCTTTGAAAGCAATTGAGCTGGCTGAGAGCCGCAAGCCCGCGGCTGTAGGGCGTAGGGCACAAGGCCCAACTGTAATGGTAGGCGTTAGAAAATGAAAATATTACTGATTGATAATTTTGATTCTTTTACTTATAATTTAGTTGATGAGTTTGAGAAAAGAAAATGTAAAGTGGAAGTTTACAGAAATGATGTTCCGATAAAAACAATTAAGGAAATTGTGAAAAAAATGAAAGCAGATTTAATTGTAATTTCACCAGGACCAAGCACTCCAAAAAAAGCAGGCAACAGCATGAAAATTATTAAAGAATTCAAAGGAAAAAAACCAATCTTCGGAGTTTGTTTAGGGGAACAAAGTATTATTGAAGCGCTTGGAGGAAAAGTTGGTAAAACCTTTGAAACAATTCATGGAAAAGCATCATTAATTAAGCACAATAACCAAGGTATTTTCAAAGGATTAAAAAATCCTTTTAGTGCTGGAAGATATCATTCGCTTTCAGGACAAATAATTCCAAACGAGCTTGAAGTAAGTGCAAAAAGTTATTCGGGAATAGTAATGGGAGTTGCTCATAAAGAATATTTCCTAGAAGGAGTTCAGTTTCATCCTGAAAGTTTCCTTACTCCTGATGGTGGAAAAATTTTTGATAATGTTTTGAAAATGGTTAAATCAAAAGGAGTGAAAAAATGATTAATGTCCTACCGAGTCCATCCCTAAAGGGCGAGGTGGACGCGTACCCAACCGACGCAACGGTTGTGGGGGTGAAAAAATGATTTTGGAAGCAACTGAAAAAATTTCTGGGAAAAATAATCTCACTAGAGAAGAAGCAAAGGTGGTTTTTGATGAAATAATGAAAGGCAAAGCAACTCACGAACAGATTGTGAAACTCTTACTTGCACTGAATGAAAAAGGAGAATCAATTGAAGAAATACAAGGTGCTTGTGAATCAATGAGAAGTGTTGTTGCTAAAGTTACTTACTCAGGAGATGAAGATATTCTTGATGTTGTAGGAACCGGAGGAGACGGCAAAAGTTCTTTTAATGTTTCAACAACAAGCGCAATCGTGGCTGCTGGAGCAGGATGCATAGTTGCAAAGCATGGAAACAGAAGTGTTTCAAGTAAAAGCGGTGCTGCAGATGTGCTTGAAGCTTTAGGAGTTAATATTGAAACAAGTGCTGAGAGGAATTCTGAAATTTTGTCAAAAATTGGACTAGCCTTTATGTTTGCACCTAAACACCATCCTGCAATGAAGTATGCAATCGGTCCAAGAAAAGAAATTGGAAAAAGAACAATATTCAATATTCTAGGGCCTATAACAAATCCGGCAAATGCTAATACTTATCTTTTAGGTGCTTATAGTGAGGAATTGGCTGAAAAACTGGCTTTTGTACTGGCTGGATTAGACACAAAACATGCATTAGTAGTGCATGGTTCAGGGTTTGATGAAGCTACTTTAACCGGTAAAACAACAGTTTTTGCAGTATTAGATGGAAAAGTAGGAAAAACTGAAATAACTCCTGAACAGTTTGGATTGAAACTCTGTAAGGAAGAAGATCTGGCTGTGGAAAATGCTAAAGAATCCTCTGAGATTGTAAAGAAAATTTTGAAAGGAGAAGAACAGGGAGCTAAAAGGAATACAATTCTTCTGAATGCTGGAATTGCAATTTTTGCTAATGGAAAAGCAAAAAGTATTGAAGAAGGGATTGAGAAAGCAAGAGGAAGTATTGATTCCGGAAAAGCATTGGAAAAATTAAATTTACTTATAGAGGAGAGTAATAAATGATTAATGTCCTACCGAAGGTGGACGCCGCCCGAAGGGCGTCCACTGACGCAACAGTGGGAGGGGACCAACAAATGAAATTTCTTGAAAAAGTTAAGAAGATTAAGCTCAGGGAAGTTGAGCAGAGAAAAAAGAAAGTTCCTTTGGAAAAGCTAAAGAAAAGTGTGAAGGAAGGGAAAAGGGTTTTTGCAAAGGCATTGAAAGGGAAGAAAAATGTTTCTTTGATTGCTGAATTCAAGAAAAGTTCTCCTTCAAGAGGAAAAATAAATTCAAACGCGTCACTGAAAGAATTCATTTCACTTTATGATGAGTATTGCGATTGCATTTCTATTCTAACTGAAGAAAAATATTTTTCAGGAAAACTTGATTTTATAAAACAAGCCAAGAGGTATACGCGAAAGCCTATTCTTAGAAAAGATTTCATTCTGGATGAATATCAGGTGTATGAAGCAAGGGCTTATGGTGCTGATGCTGTTCTTTTGATTGCTGGTTTTGTTTCTGAAAAGAAATTAAAAGAACTTGTAAAGGTTATTGAAAAATTAGGAATGGATGCTTTAGTGGAAGCTGATTCTGCCGTGGGGTTGGAAAAAGCAATTGCTTCTGGTTCAAAATTAATCGGGATTAACAACAGAAACCTTAATACTTTAAAAAAAGATTTTTCACGAACTGAAAAACTTTTGAAAACAATTTCACCTAAAAAAAGAAAACAACTTACAATTGTTTCTGAATCTGCAATTGATTCACAAAAACAAGTTGAATCTTTGAAAGGAAAAACTGATGCTGTTTTAGTTGGCAGTGCAATAATGAGTTTTCCTGTTCCAAGAGTTAAACTTAGAGAACTAAGTGGAAAAACTCTTGTGAAAGTGTGTGGGATTACAAACAAAAAGGATGCACGAGATGCAGTAAAATTAGGTGCTGATGTAATTGGATTAAACTTTTACAAAAAAAGCCCGAGGTTTGTTAGTGTAAAACAAGCAAAAGAGATTGCAAAAGTTTTGAGGGGAAAGGTTTTGGTTGCAGGTGTTTTTGTAAATGAAAAAAAAGCAAGAGTGAAAAAGATTGCAAAGCAGGTTGGTTTGGATATTATTCAGTTTTCCGGAACAGAAAAACCAAATTATGTAAATAGTTTTAAGATTCCAGTGATTAAGGCAATTCATATAAAAAACAAAAGTAGCGTTTCTGCTGCGGAGAGTTTTGATTCTGAAATGATTATGGTTGATTCTTTTGTGAAAGGAGAATTTGGTGGCACAGGAAAAGCAATAAATCCAAAACTTGTTAATAAGGCTAAAATTAGCCAGAAACTAGTGTTTTCAGGGGGTTTGAGGCCAAATAATGTGGCTGGAGTCATAAAAAAATTCAATCCTTTGATGATTGATGTCTGCTCCGGAATTGAGAAAGAACCAGGGAAGAAAAGCTTAATTAAAATGAAATCCTTTATTAGGCAGGTGAGGGGAGTATGAAAGGTTACTTTGAGCAATATGGCGGACAGTTTGTTCCTGAAACTCTAATGCCAGCTGTGAACGAACTTGAAAAAGCATTCTACAAATACAAAAAAAATAAAAAATTCAACAAAGAACTGAATGAATTATTGAAAGATTTTGTAGGAAGACCAACTGCTATTACTTATGCCCCCTCTTTGAGCAAAAAATATGGTTGTAAAATTTATCTGAAAAGAGAAGACCTTGCCCACACAGGAGCACATAAAATAAACAATGCGATTGGCCAGGCACTTTTAGCTAAAAAAATGGGAAAGAAAAGAATTATTGCTGAAACAGGAGCTGGCCAGCACGGAGTTGCAACAGCAATTGCATGTGCAATGCTTGGTTTAGAGTGTCATGTTTATATGGGTGAAGTTGATATTGAAAGGCAGAAGCCGAATGTTTTCAGAATGAAACTTGCAGGAGCAGAAGTTGTTCCTGTTTCAAGTGGTTCTAAAACTTTGAAAGATGCAATCAATGAAGCACTGAGAGACTGGACTGCTAATGTGGAAACCACACATTATTTGCTTGGTTCCGTGTTAGGACCGCACCCGTATCCTGAAATGGTTGCTTACTTCCAGAGCATTATTGGAAAGGAAGCAAGAAAACAGATTCTTGCTAAAGAAAATAAACTTCCTAAAGCAATTATTGCATGCGTTGGCGGAGGCTCCAATGCAATCGGAATTTTCAAAGCTTTTTTGAATGATAAAAATGTTGAACTCATTGGTGTTGAGGCAGGTGGCTTAGGAATTAAAGGCGGAAAGCACGCTGCAAGGTTTGCGGATAAAAAAATCGGAAGAAAAGGAGTACTGCATGGAACACTAACTTATGTTCTGCAGGATAAAGCCGGACAAATTTACAATACCCATTCAATATCTGCTGGATTGGATTACTCAGCAGTGGGTCCGGAGCACTCCATGCTGCGCGATTTGAAAAGGGCAAAGTATTTTTACGCAACGGACAAGGAAGCACTTGACGCATTCAGGATTCTTTCTGAGAAGGAAGGAATTATTCCTGCGCTTGAGAGCGCGCACGCGGTTGCTTATGCATTAAAGTACGCAAAGAAATGCAAAAAGAATGATATTATCCTAATTAATATTTCAGGAAGAGGAGACAAGGATTTGGAATCTGTTTCGAAAGCACTGGGGGAGAGGATATGAGACCAAATATTAAATCAAGATTAAGGCACCCGAAGATTGAATTTAGTAATGAAAGAATGTCATTTCTTTGCCCCGATACTCACAATCATTTTGTCAGAGCACATCGCAAAGGAGAACTTGTCACAACTAGAATGAAATTAAGAGGAAAATCTGTTAGAGTTATTTTTAAGAGTGTTGAAATTGTTGCTGGAAAATTCAGATCAATTCAACAGACCGAGAAAAAGTACAATGGGATTCCCGCAGCTTATGTTCCTAAAACAGATTTATACTATAGAGCCAATGTACAGCCAGATGGTTCCATTAGTCTTACTGATGTTTATGATAGGACTTTGTATATGAGCGATGGCATTATACCAAGTTTCGGACCAACAAAAGAAGTCAGAGAACTTTTAGAGGGAGCAAAATGACCCGTTACAAAGAAAAGTTCGCGGAACTGAAAAAAAAGAAAGAAGGAGCTTTCATTCCGTTTGTTGTTCTGGGAGACCCTGATTTTGATACTTCTAAAAGAATACTTAATAAAATGGCTAAACATGCGGATATCCTTGAATTGGGGTTTCCTTTTTCAGATCCTATTGCTGATGGAAAAAGAATTCAGGCTGCTGATGAAAGAGCTCTAAAAGCCAAAATTACCCCAAATAAGTGCTTTCAGCTCATAAAGCAAGTTCGGAAAAGAAACAAAAAAATTCCAATTGGATTGCTTGTATACTACAATCTTGTTTACTCAAACGGAGTTGAAAATTTTCTGAAAAAAGCAAAAAGAGCAGGTGTTGATGGAATTCTTGTAGCTGATATGCCAATAGAAGAAGCAGGAGAAATACAGGAAACTTGTGAAAAAATTGGTTTGGAACAAATCTTTATCGTAGCACCAACAACAAAAGGAAGCAGAATGAGAGAAGTTGCTTCAAAATCAAAAGGATTTATTTACACTGTCGGAGTCCTTGGAGTAACAGGAGAAAGGAAAAGTGTTGGAAGCTCAACCATAAAACTTGTAAAAGCAATTAAAAAGAATTCAAAAGTACCTGTGTGTGTTGGTTTTGGGATTTCAAAACCAGAACACGTGAAAAAAATTATTAAAAGCGGTGCTGACGGAGCCATTGTTGGTTCTGCAGTTGAAACTATTATTGAAAAGAATCTTGGAAATAAGAAAAAAATGCTTTTGCAATTGGAAAACTTTTTCAAGAAAATGAAAGAGGCAACAAAATGAAAGAAATTAAACCAGTCCGGAAACTGGACGCAGTTTTTCAGGCACCTCCTTCAAAAGCATATACATTACGGGCGTTATTCATTGCATCTCTTGCAAAAGGTAAAAGTGTTTTGAAAAATGCTTTGAATGCAGAAGACCAGCAGTACGCTGCAAAAGCTCTGAATGCATTCGGCGCAAAAATTGAGTTTGATGGAAAGGATTTTCTGGTTGAAGGAACAGGAGGAAACCTGAAAGCTCCAAGTGAAACTGTTTTTGTTGAAAACTCAGGAGTAACGGCAAGGTTTTTGATTCCGCTGGCTGCTTTAGCAGAGGGAGATTCTGTTATTGATGGGAATGAAAGAATGAGACAAAGGCCTTTACAGGATTTGATTGATTCTTTGGAACTTGTAGGGGTTGAAGCAAAGGCCACTAATGATTGTCCCCCGGTAAATGTTAAGGGAAAAAGTTTTCACGGGGGAATTACAAATATTCTTGGGGATAAAAGTTCACAATATTTAAGCGCAATGCTGATAAGCGGGGCTTACACAAAAAAAGGTTTGCTTGTTCAGGTGGAAGGACCCTTGAAATCAAAGCCTTATGTGGATATTACAATTGAATGCATGAAAGATTTTGGGATTAAAGTTGTAAATCGGAATTATAAAGAATTTTATGTCAGGGAAAATCAGGTTTTTGAAGGAAGAGAATATGAAATTGAAGGAGATTTTAGTTCTTCATCTTATTTCTTTGCAGCAGCAGCAGTAACAGGAGGAAAAGTCAGGGTTGAAAACCTGAAATCTGAATCAAAACAAGGAGATAAATTTTTCTTAGAAGTTCTTGAAGAAATGGGTTGTAAAGTTACTTATGGAGATAATTTTGTAGAGGTTCAGGGAAGCAAATTAAAGGGTGTTTCAGTAGATATGGCTGATTATCCTGATATTGTGCCTACTCTTGGAATTGTAGCTGCTTTTGCAGACGGAAAAACAACTATCAATAATATTGAACACCTTGCACTGAAGGAATCCAACAGGATTGAAACAACTGCAAAAAATTTAATGCAATGTGGTGTTCCTGCAGTTGCAAGAGAAGATTCTCTCGAAATTGTTGGCAAAAAACCAAAAGGAACAGAGATTGAAACTTTTAATGATCACAGAATTGCAATGGCTTTTACAATAATGGGGTTAGCTGTTGAGGGAATTAAAATTAAGAATCCTGAAGTTGTAAACAAAAGCTTTCCGAACTTTTATAATGAATTTGAAAAAATAATAGGTGTTTAAATGGAAATAAAAAGAAATGTTGCATTGATTGGTTTTCGAGGAACAGGGAAAACCCAAATAGGGAAAAGACTGGCGAAAAGATTAAACATGACGTTTTTTGATACTGATAAGGAAATTGTCAGGGAAACAGGAAAAACAATTCCTGAAATTTTTGAGCAGAGTGGAGAATCAGGTTTTAGAGAAATTGAAAAGCAGGTTGTGAAAAGAGTTAGTAGTATGGATAATGTGTGTATTTCCTGCGGAGGTGGAGTTGTTTTGTTCGAGGAGAACATTGAACACCTGAAAAAGGACGCAACCATAATTTTATTAGAAGCAGATGCGAAAACTATTTACCGTAGAATTAAAAGGAACAGGGACAGACCTGCTCTGACTGAAAAGGAAGGCATTGAAGAGGTTAAGCATTTGTTGAGTGAAAGGGAAGAGCTTTATCAGAACGCAGGTGATTACAAAATTAATACTTCATATGATACACTTGATGAGTGTGTTCAGAAAATTGTTGATGTGATGAATGAGGCTGGGTTATTATGAAAGTTAAGGTTAATTTGAAAAAGAAAGTTGATTGTGGTTATGATATTCTTATCAAAGCAGGTTTAAGCAAAAATCTTGCAAGACAAATTATAAAGGATAATTTTGGAAATTCTTATTGTATTATTACAGATTCTAATATGAAAAGGATTTTTGGAAAAAAATTAGTAAAGCAATTTAAAAAAATGAAAGTAAAAGTAGATATTATTTCTTTTTCCGCAGGAGAAAAAAACAAGAACCTAAAAACCGTGGAAAAAATTCTTGACCAGATGCTTGCAAAAGGATTTGACAGAAAAAGTTGCGTAGTTGCTCTTGGGGGAGGAATCGTCGGAGATATTGCTGGTTTTTGTGCTGCTACTTATAAAAGAGGTATTAGATTTATTCAGATTCCGACCACGCTTTTGGCAATGGTTGATTCAAGCATTGGCGGAAAAACAGGAGTTAATCTTTCAAGGGGGAAAAATAGTGTTGGAACGTTTACCCAGCCTCAGAAAGTTTATGTTTGCCCTGAATTCCTAGATTCCCTGGCCCAAAGGGAAATCAGGAATGGTTTGGCTGAGATTGTAAAGCATGCAGTACTTAGGGATGCTAAATTCTTTGATTACATTGATAAAAACGTACAAAAACTACTGGTTTGTGACAAAAAAACGCTTGTTAAAGTAGTAAAGAGAAATTGCGAAATCAAGGCAAAAGTGGTTGAAAAGGATGAAAAAGAAGGAAATTACAGGAGAATTGTCAACTTTGGGCATACTATCGGACATGCTATTGAAATTCTTGGAAATTATAAATCACATGGCCATGGCGAAGCTGTTGCTATTGGAATGGTTGTGGAATCTGAAATATCAAAAGAACTTGGGCTTCTTAAAGAGAACGAGGTTCAGAGAATAGAAAAACTTCTACATAAAATTGGTTTGCCTGTGAGGATTCCGAAAGGGGAAAAATATTCTTTAAACAAAATTTTTGAATTAACAAAAAGTGACAAAAAAACAATTTCCGGAAAAGTTTACTATTCACTTCCTGAAAAAATCGGAAAAATGCATTCAAAAAAAGGATCATTCGGAACTAAAGTAGATAAAAAAATTATTATGAAAGCTTTGAGGAGATACTCATGATTGCGGTTCCAATAGTTGCTAATACTGTTACTGAAGCTATAGAACAAATTGATCTTGCTAATAAGGAAGCTGATGCAATTGAACTAAGGCTTGATTATTTCAGGGAATTAAGTGAAACTGATTTGAAAAAATTGATTAGTAAATGTAAAAAACAAATTATTTGTACCTGCAGGAGAAAAGAAGAAGGTGGTTTATTTAATGAAACTGAATCCAAAAGAATTTCACTTTTAAAAAAGTGCATGAAACTTAAAGTTGATTTTATTGATCTTGAATTCGGAACCAGCAAAACTCAGAAAGATAAAATTTTCGAGTACAGAAAAGAACATAAATTAAAAACCAAAATTATTATTTCAAAACATTTCTATGGATTTACTCCTCAGTTACACGATTTAGAAAAACTTCTGGAAAAAATGAAAAAAAAAGCAGATGTTGTTAAAATTATTACAAAAGCAAATGGCCACGAGGATAATAAAATAATTTTTTCTCTTCTTAGGCATGCGAAAAGAAAAGGAATTAAACTTATTTCATTCTGTATGGGCATCATGGGAAGAGATTCAAGGATTCTTGCAATGCCATTAGGAAGTTTTCTTACTTTTGCTTCTTTACAAAAAGGAAATGAAAGTGCTGACGGACAAATACCTATTGTTGAAATGAAAAAAATCTATTCTGGTTTGAGGATGATGTTTTGATGCCACATGAACGCCCTAAAAGAGAGATTGTAAAGGAACTCCAAAAAGCTAGACGTCCTCAGCCTGAATTTCGACACGATCCAAGGCGAAATGCAGCAGTATTAGGAATTGAAGCCCTAATAAAAATTGCTATTGATACACCTAAAGGGCAAAAACCTCCGCTAAAAATATTAGTTATAGCTATTGACCTTTTTGAGGAAGAATATAAAGGTCGATTAACAGACCCCCAACAAAAGTTGATTATTTTCTTAAGAAAACAAATAGAAGAACAAGATTTAGATGCTTTATCTAAACTACTTCACCAGAACACTTGTTTTTTAAAATTAGCACCAATAGGAGTGAAAAAATGATTGATTCAAAAACAAAACTTGTAGCACTATTGGGAAAACCAGTAAGGCATTCTTTGAGTCCTGTAATGCAGAATGCTGGATTTAATGCTTTGGGTTTGAATTACGTATACCTTGCTTTTGAACCTGAGAACCTGAAAAAGGCTGTTGAGGGTTTAAAGGAAATGGAAGTTGCTGGTTTTAATATTACAATGCCGTTCAAAACAGAAATAATGAATTACCTTGATAGAATAGACCCTATTGCAAAAAAAATCGGAGCGGTTAACACGGTTGTAAATACGCGCAATGGTTTGGTTGGTTACAATACTGATGGTGTTGGTGCTGTGGAATCACTAAAAAAAATTACTTCTCTTAAGGGAAAAAAAGTACTTTTAATAGGAGCTGGCGGAGCTGGAAAATCAATCGGGTTTTATCTGAAAAAAGAAGGTGCAAAAATAACAGTTGCAAACAAACCTGAATTACAGGCAATAAAACTTGCAAAACTTTTAGGGGAAAAAAGCATTCCGATTGATTCAATAAATTCACTTGAAGAATTTGATATTCTTATCAATGCAACTCCCATAGGAATGAAACCAAATACTAATCAAACTGCAATTCCAACAAAATTATTAACAAAAAAGATTATTGTATTTGATATTATTTATAATCCAATGGAAACAAAATTACTAAAAGAAGCAAAAAAGAAAGGATGCAAAACAATTAATGGTTTGGAAATGCTTCTCAATCAAGGTTATGCGGGTTTCAAATTATTCACGGGAAAAGAAGCGCCAAAAAATGAAATGAGAAATGCAATTATGAAGGAGCTGAAAAAATGACAGCAAACGAATTTGGAAAAAGTTTCAAAATAATTACTTTTGGGGAATCCCACGGAACAGGAATCGGAGTAGTCATCGACGGAGTTAAAGCAGGAATGCGGATTTCTGTGCGCGATATTCAGAAAGAACTTGACAGAAGAAGACCAGGGCAAAGCAAAATATCAACTCAGAGAAAAGAACCTGATTCTGTTGAAATAATTTCAGGAATCTTTAAAGGAAAAACATTGGGAACACCAATATGCTTACTTATTCGCAACAAGGATTATCGCTCAAAAGATTATTCTGAAATAAAAAAACTTTTCAGACCGGGACACGCGGGTTACACTTATTTGAAAAAGTACGGAATAAGAGATCACAGGGGTGGAGGAAGAAGCTCCGGAAGAGAAACAGCAGCAAGAGTTGCTGCAGGAGCTATTGCAAAAAAACAGCTTGCAAAAAAACGAATTAAAATTATCGGGCATGTAAAAGCAATTGCAGGAATTGAAGCAAAAAAGTTTGATGAAAAAGAAATTGAAAAAAATCCTGTGAGATGTGCTGATAAAAATATAGCAAAAAAAATGGAAAAAGCGATTATTAATGCAAGTAAAAAGAAAGATTCTGTCGGAGGAATTGTTGAGGTTATTGTGAAAGGCGTTCCTGTTGGTCTGGGCGAACCGGTTTTTTCAAAACTTGATGCTGAACTTGCAAAGGCTTTGATGAGTATTGGTGCGGTGAAAGGATTTGAAATTGGAACTGGTTTCGCGTGTGCGGAAATGAAAGGCTCTGAATTTAATGATGAAATCAGAAAAATAAAGGGGAAGGTGAAGTTTCTGTCAAATAATTCAGGCGGTATTTTAGGCGGAATTTCCAATGGAGATGACATTATACTAAGAATAGCTGTAAAGCCAACAGCTTCTATTTCCCAAAAACAGAAAACCATTGATAAGAGCCTGAAAAACGCGTTTATTGAGACTAAAGGAAGACATGACCCTTGTATTTGTCCAAGGATTGTACCTGTAGCTGAAGCTATGGTGGCTCTGGTATTACAGGATATGATTCAAACCCAAAAATCAAGGAAATCGAAATAAAAACTGAACGGAATTTAATTTTCTCATGGTTTCAACTTTTTCTTTTCACGGAAAGCAAGCTATTATCAGAACCAGCAGACTTGACTGGAGTGAAAAAGATACTATTATTGAAAGCGAATTATTCAGAACAGTTCTTAGCAAATATATGAACTCACTAAGAAAACATGACTCAGAACTCATTTCTATTTTTCCTGAGAAAGACCCTGAAAAGCAGGTTGAAAATGCTTTAAATCTTTTAAAGAAGCTGACAAAAAAGCACAGGAAGAAAATTGTAGAGAAAGAACCTGAGCTTGAAAAATATTTTTCAGATATTTATTTGATTGACCAGTTTATAGAACATCTTTATAATTATTGGAGGAGCTTTGAAAGATATTTGGTGTTGCATTCAAATGCAACACGTCCAAGTGAAGAACACATTGATAAACAACCTTACAGGATTTTTAATGATACAATTGAGGAACTAAACCACCAGACAAGAAGTGTTTACAGAGATATTCGTGAAAACATTACTGGTGAGCACCCGATTATTTTCAGACAGATGCCTGCAGGGTGTCAGGTAGGAATTATTGCTGCACGTAAAGAATTAAAGTTGCCTAAAGAGTATTCTGCACTAAAAAAAATTCCTACAATAAGACAGGTTTTCATAGAACCGCCACTTATACTAGATCCGCCAATGAACAAGAGAAAAGGAATGTTCAAATTAGTTGATTCAAACCCGCTTGACGGAATTGATTTGAACGGTGATGAGTGGCTGTGCTTTCCTGCAAAAGTAGGCGAACTGAACATTCACCTTTATTTCCACGAGTATTACACAGGCTTAGGAATTTCAACTTCAAATTTGTTTGAGCTGTGTGATGATGAAGACTTAAAGAAGAAACCAGATGCAATTTATGCTTTCGGCGTTCCTGATTCTGCTTTGGAAAAGTATTCTGAAAAAACAATTTTTTATCATGATAAAAAAAATGATCTCATGGTAGGAGCTTTGCCTGTTGCTGATGAGTTTGGTTATTTTGGTTATGTGAAAAAAATGATGTTAACCCTTTACAATTCAATAATGATTCAAAAAGGAAGGCTTCCTGTGCACGGAGCAATGACAAGAATAACTTTGAAGGACGGGTCAAAGGCAAACGTAATTATTATGGGTGATTCAGGCACTGGAAAAAGCGAATCTCTGGAAGCATTCAGAATTCTTGGTGATGAATACATAAAGGACATGCCTATTATTTTTGACGACATGGGTTCACTCAGTCTTGATGATGGCAAAATAAAGGCTTTTGGAACTGAAACAGGTGCTTTTGTGAGACTTGATGATTTGGATGCTGGTTATGCCTTTGGAAACATTGATCGTTCAATTATAATGAGTCCTTCAAAAGTAAATGCTAGAGCAGTGCTGCCTATAACCACCTTAAAGGAAATTCTTTCGGGTTGGCCGGTGGATTTCTTTTTATATGCAAACAATTATGACGAGGTAAAAAACGGAGCTTACATTAAAAAATTTGATAGCCCTGAAGCAGCAATGAGTGTTTTCAAAGAAGGTAAAAGAATGGCTAAAGGAACAACAGTTGACACAGGGATTGTTGGAGCTTATTATGCAAACATCTTTGGCCCAGCACAATTTCAAAAAGAGCATGATGTTCTTGCTGAAAAATATTTCAAAGCACTTTTTGATACAGGTGTTTTTGTCGGGCAGATAAATACACAGCTTGGAGTTAAGGGAATGGAAAGAGAAGGCCCACAGAAAGCTGCAAAAGAATTATTTGAAATTATAAAGAAAAAATAGTTAAAAAATTTATTTAGTAATTTTTTGGAAAGGTGAATAATTAATCTTATTAATTTTTGTGAAAATAAAATAATTATAATCTTTGATTTTATCAGAAAACTTTTCCTTAAACCTTGACATTACTTCCAGAAACTCTGCATGCTTCTGGGCTACAAGCTCTATTTCAAAATCCGAATATGAAATACTCTCATCAACATAAATTGAGTTTGGGTTAGTTTTTGCAAACTCAAGCATTTCAGCATAATTTTCCAGATCTTTGAGATCAAAGTTTGCCTTATAATGTGTCAACCCAAGTTTTTGAAGATTGATTCTGGTTCTGAAACCGAGAATAACTTTCTTTTCCCGAAGCTGTTTAATAGCGTACTTTACCTGGATTGCACTTAAGCCTGCTTGTTTGGCTATCTCAACAGTAGGCATCCTTGCATTTTCAGAAATAATTTCAAGTACTTTTTCCTCAGTTCCTGTAAGTAATATTTTTTCTGCCGGCAATATACCTTGCGTTGATCTTTCAAGGACTTTTTCAGGCATAAAAAACGCATAGCTAAAATCATGTAACCCAACGTAAACTGAAATAACTTTTTCCTGAATATATTTCTGGTACTTATTTACAAAGCCATCCCAGAAATCCTTGAGCTCTAAAGTATTTTTTGCCCATATCAACACAGTAAGGTCAAAGGCACCGTCAGTCGTACCGACCCACCATGTCAGAGGATGCTTCACCATATAGGAAAGGATTTCATTTTCTTTTTTCGGATTGATGTACTGCCACTTAAAGTAGAATCTGTAACTCTGGTAACCAAGCTTAGTGGAGTTTATCACAGTATAAAAGCCACGAATAATATTTTTTTCCATGAGCCTGTTTATCCTGTAATTAACTACATTTTTGTCAATACCTATTTTATCTGCTAATTTACTATTGCTCTGTCTTGCATCCCTGTCCAATTCAAACAGGATTTCATGGTCTTTTTTGTTCAAATCTGGAAAATTAAAAGAAAAACTACTCATTAAAGAATATTGATAAAACAAGTATAATAATTTATCATTTTGACCTAATTTACTAGTAAAAGTTTAATTAAACAAGTAAAGCATAATAATACTATTAACCTTGATCGGTGATTAGATGAAAAAGAATTTGCACTCTAGCAATCTTGTTGAAATGTGGGGAGATTTTATTGACTGGGAAGCCAGAAGGAAAGGGGAAAATGGTTTCCTTGAGAATACCCTAAGAGAAAACAAGTGCACAAAGATTTTTGACTCAACTTTGGGGGACGGCTGTGACTCAGTACATCTGATAAAAAAAGGATTTGATGTAACCAGTAATGAAGTTGATTCCAATTTCCTTGCCAAGGCTATCCAGAATTCAAAAAACCACAATGTTAAACTGAAAGTTACTGAACACGATTGGAGAAATGTTTCTGAACATTTAGGGATTAACGTTTTTGATGCTGTGCTTTGCCTTGGAAATTCTATTGCTTATCTTTTCAAAAAAAATGACCGTCTGAAATCAATAAAAGAATTTTTCCGTATTTTAAAACCTGGCGGAATCCTAATTATTGACGAAAGAAACCATCGCTATCTCCTCAACAACCGCGAGGAAATTTTGAATGGAAATTTCAAGTACAAGGGAAAATATGTTTACTGCGGGAAACATGTAAAGGGCTTTCCAATTGAAATATCTGATGACTTGTTCAAAATGAAATATGTTGATAACCGTAATGGAAAATTTGCCTCTCTGGATATTTATCCATATAAGGAAAATGAGCTTGAAAACGAGTTAAAGAACGCAGGTTTTGCAGACATAACCTTGTTTGCAGATTACAGTAAAACTCCTGAAGGAACTCCTGATTTTTTCCAGTACATTGCAAAGAAGTGATTGGATGAAAATAGGTCTTGTTCATCCAAATTGTGATAGTGTCCATAAAAAACAAAGACAGGCTTACGGCCCTTTAGAAAGGCCACCGGAAACAGGTCTGGCAGTTTTAAGTTCATGGATCAAAGAATACTCTGTCAATGATCACGAGATAACTGTTTTCAACCCTAATAAATCAATAAAGGAACTTGCCAGGCAGGCATCACAATGTGATTTATTGGGAATGACTAACTGGTTTGCCAATCACGGTTATTGCATAGAAATATCCAGGCTTGCAAAACAAATTAACCCTGAATTGAAAGTTGTTTTCGGCGGTCCAAATGCTTCAATGATTCCAAAAGAAATTTTTCATAATAACTCCCATGTTGACTATGTTGTAAACCGCGATGGGGAAGATGCATTGCTTTCCATTGCGGATGAAAAACCATTAAGCTTAGTTCCAAATTTGTGGTTTAAAGACAGTTATAATAATCCACGGTTTACTTTTCAATCTTACACTGATTTGTCAAAAATGCCTTTGTGGAATTATTCTAATTTTGAGGATGTGGAAAAAAGATTTTCTGAATATTTGCATGTGCAAAAAACAGGTTTGGATCCATGGCTTACTCCTCCATTGACGCTTTTCAGTTTTAGGGGCTGCCTGAAAGCCATTAGGGAAGGAATCTGCAGTTACTGCACTTCATCTGAAGCAACAGGAAGAATGTTATCTGCTCAAAAATTCTGGGATCAGATAATGCACTTGAATAATAATTATGATGCAGAAATTTTTTACATGGCTGACGATATTTTCCCTGTAAGTCCTATTAGAATAAATACTTTAGCAAATGCAAAGCCTCATGAAGCAAGAGCAAAAATAAGGGCTTACGCATATCTCCCTTATCTTTCAAAGCTGGCAGATTCCCAGTTAACCCGAATGGCACATGACCTACAAAAAATTGGAGTATTCAATTTGTTTTTTGGCGCAGAAAACTATGATGAAAACATTCTAAAGAATATCAATAAAACAGGAATTAGCGTTGAGGAAACTGCCAGAATAATGAAACTGTTTTACAAGGAAGGCGGAATAAAATCCACAGTTGCTTTTATGCTTGGGTTGCCTGGAGAATCAAAACAAACCATGGAGTATAATAAAAATGTTCTTAAGAGACTTCTCGAATCAGGCTGCTTTGAGAGACTTTACATTTCTATTGCTGCTCCTTTTAAAGGAAGTTTTTGGTGTAAAAGCCTTGAGTCAGATAAAAAATTCCTTGCAGACTATGAGACTGCTACAGGCAAGAATCTGCAGTTTGATGATGCTCCTGATTATGGGTTGCTTTCAAGGTTGTCCATTAAGCACAAAACCTCAACAAATCCCGAGGAACTTATCAATTATTTTGAGTCAATGATTGACATGGCTTTACAGTATATGCCTGAATATAGAGTAGGTGGATTTTTAACCGATTTTGGAGTTAACTGATTTAGATGATTGTGAATACGCGAATACTTACAATTAAAAATTTCTAGGGCAACTGTAACTGAGGCTAATGTTGATTTTAGGATTCCCACGGGAAGAGAATGAGCTTGTATTCCTTGTAGTAAAGCATTATTTCAAAATCCCTCACAATGTCATTGAACTTGTACCTCATATCATTCATAAACTCCTGGAGTTCAGAACTGTTCCTGAAGAAACCCTCTATTTCAAGATCAGCACCACCTATGAGCTCATCCGTGTAAACAATGTTAGGATGCTGAATACAATAATTATTTAGTTCATTGAATCTTTTTTCCGAATAATCCTTAAAGGAAGCGTGTATTTTCCAGTACTCATAACCTATTTTGGAGAGGTCAAGCTGCACACCATAACTTCCAATAACTCTCTCCTTTTCTAAATTTTTTATTCGATAAGAAACAACCTTGTCACTTGCTCCAACCTGTTGTGCAATTGAGATTAATGGTTCACGCGCATGCTCGGAAAGAACGCTAAGTATTTTCACATCAAGATCATCAAAATCAATTTTTTCACTACCACCCATTACAAACGGTTCAAATGATTCTGGTTTTTTTCCAACAAGAAATCCTTTTGGTAGATTGATGAACCAGCCAAAAAGAGATGTCCAGCGATTGGAAATATAGTTTCCATAAAGTTTTTTGAATTCTTTCCAGAATTTGAAAAAGTGATTGGTGCTTTTTGCCCAGTAAATGAAATTAATATCCCAGTTGCCCTGCACTTTTGCACACCAGCCAACCTGCTTTTGGGAAACTATATAATCTATAAGTTCTTTCTCTTTTTCAGGAGTAATGTTCTGCAACCTGAGAAAAGTTCTGAACATCTCAAGACCCATTTTTGAAGCATCAACTCTCGCGTAAAAACTCCTGATGACACCTTCTTCAGTAAGCTTGTTTATTCTATAATTAACTACTTCCTTGCTCAAACCAACTTTCTTTCCTATCTGGGAAAGGGACTGCCTTGCATCAAGATCCAGTTCATAAAGGATTTTTCTATCTTTAACATCTAATTCCAATACTTTTTCAACCATATTTACCATTCAGAGAAAATAGTATATTAATGTTTCTATTTGATAAAAAATTCATTAAAATCTTTTAAATATCAGAAACACAGCAATTACTTCAGTAACTGTAAAAAGTGATGGAAAGTGTATATGTGTTCATATTGTGGGAAAAAAATGGAAGCAGATGTTTTTGGTGATGCAACTAGGCATCTTTCAAGCCACACAGGGATTTATTGTAAACTTATTCGCGTACATGAAAATAAAGAACATACAATGAAATACTCGTAAAAAGGTGAAAAAATGTTGTTAGAGGCTTTGACAGAGTTAGCAAGCTTTAATTTCAAGTGGTTTATAGACCTTGCAATCGGAAACCTATTCATAACTTTCGCACTTCTTGCAACATTTTACCTTTTCTTAGAGGGTCAAAATTTCATTAAAGGTTCAATAATTATTTTCATTACATTCTTTGCATTCTTTGACTTTGAGAAAGTACTTGGAATTCCTTTTTTCACTGGAAAATTCCTTGTAATTTACTATGCCACAAAACTTGCAGTTCTTGCACTCGCAGAAACCAATGAATTCCTGAAAAAAAGGCTTCTTTTCATCAGCGAACTTCAGTTTTACGGTGCTTTTGTTGTTTCGATTTTGTTCTTCAGGTGATAAAAATGGGTTTATTGGAAAATTCAGGCATGACATTGAAAATTTTTATTATTTTTTATATAGGGATATTTATTCTATCTGCAATAGGCATCGGACTTAGCAAATGGGCCTTCTCTTATGCGGGACTAATAGCTGTATTTCTTCTTGCATTAACTTATTCATTCTATTTCAAGCTCTAAGGCTTTTAAACAAAACCCTACTTAATTAGCCTGAGGAAAAAAAATGTTTCACTTGGGAAAAATAATTGAAGTTATTTCTGATGAAGAACAGGGCAATAAATCAGCCGAGACTCAGAACCATGCTTTGGTTGAAACATGGGATGAAAACAAACTAATCTTTAAAGTTCACCCAAAAATTTCAAAAGAATTAAAGAAAAATGATTTTGTACTAATTGATTTCTCTCCAACTCCGGTTTCTAGCGCACCAGTACCAAGACATGAGGTAACCGCGATTATTAATCCTGAAAAAGGAAAAAAGCTTTGGGCTGAAATGAAATCCTATTTAGAAAAAAAGAAAAATGAAAAAAGAGAAAAAGGCATTCCTGTTTCACAGGATTTTTTCAACCAAGGAAACATGATCAGATAAAACTGATTATCAAACAGAACTGATTATTTGAAATCATTCAGATAAGGAATTTTAGAAACTTTTTCTTTTGTTTTATCAAGGGCACTTACAAGTATTCCAAGCGTATCCCATGAACCATCAAGTAAACTCTTTCTTCTTGCTTCGGGAATTTCTATTGGAACAAACTCACCATTAAAAATAATTTTCTTGTTTTCAATATCAACAACAAATTCAGAATCGCTTTTACTAGCAGATTCCTGAAGTTTCTCAATAATCTTTTCTGAAACAATTATACATGGAATTCCAAGCATTTGACAGGTGCCCGCGAAAATCTCAGCAAAACTTTCTCCTATAATGGCCTTGATTCCCCATCGCATTAATGCCTGAGGCGCATGTTCTCTTGAAGAACCGCATCCGAAATTCTTGTTCACAACAAGAACAGAAGCACCTTGGTATTTTGGGTCATTGAATGAATGTTCTTTTTCTTTTTTATTTTCATCAAATCTAACATCATAAAAGGCAAACTTTCCTAAATCATCAAAGGTAACCGTCCTCATAAATCTGGCCGGAATAATCTCATCAGTATCAATATCATTTCCCTTAACAAGTATTGGTTTTCCTTTAACCTGTACTATTTTGTTCATAATATTTCCCTCACATCAGTAATTTTTCCATTAATTGCAGCAGCTGCAACCATCGCAGGGCTCATTAAAATAGTTCTTCCGGTAGTACTTCCTTGTCTGCCCTTAAAATTTCTGTTAGATGTTGAAGCACAAATTTCTCTTCCATTTAACTTATCAGGATTCATTGCAAGGCACATTGAACAACCTGAATCCCTCCACTCAAAACCTGCAGCAATAAATATTTTGTCAAGACCTTCTTCCTCAGCCTGCTTTTTCACTTGTTGGGAACCTGATACAACAAGAGCCCTTATATTTGAAGCAACTTTTTTTCCATCAATAATTTTTGCTGCTTCTCTTAAATCAGAAATCCTTCCGTTAGTACATGAACCAATGAATGCAACGTTGATTTTTTTTCCAAGCATTTGTTCATCCTCATTAAAACCCATGTACTGCAAAGCATCTTCACAAATTTTTTGCTCATTCTCAGGAAGGCTTTTTATTTTAGGGATTTTCTCAGTAACCCCTATTGCCTGGCCTGGAGTTATCCCCCAGGTAACCATTGGTTCTATTGCAGAACCGTCAATTGAATAAATATCACCGTAGTCAGCATTCGAATCAGAGGCAATGCTTTTCCAGAATTCTTTTGCTTTTTCAAAATTTTTTGAAACATATTCTTTCCCTTTCAAATAAGAGAAAGTTTTCTCATCAGGATTAATGTAACCTGCTCTTGCACCTCCTTCAATACTCATGTTGCACACAGTCATTCTTTCTTCAATATTCATTTCCTCAAACACTTTTCCTGAGTACTCATAAGCATAACCAAGACCGCCTTTTACTCCAAGTTCTTTTATTATTCTTAATATAACATCTTTGGCAAAAACCCCTTTTGCAAGAGAACCATTAATCTCAATTTTCCTGACTTTTGGTTTTGCAATCGAAATGCATTGTGAGGCCAAAACATCTCTTATTTGTGAAGTACCAATTCCGAAAGCGATTGCACCAAACGCACCGTGAGTACTTGTATGTGAATCTCCGCAAGCAATAGTCATTCCTGGCTGCGCCAATCCAAGTTCAGCAGCAATGACATGTATAACTCCCTGCTTTCCTGTATCCGGACCAAAAAAAGTTATTTTTGATTCAGAAGTATTTTTTTCAATTGCAACCATCATTTCCTCTGCGAGAGAATCCCTGAACGGCCTTTCCCTGTTTTCAGTCGGGATTATATGATCAGCAGTGGCAAATGTTCTTTCAGGAAAAGCAACCTTAATGCCTTTCTCACGGAGCATTGCAAAAGCCTGAGGACTTGTAACCTCATGCATTAAATGTGTCCCTATAAATAACTGGCTCTCTCCATTAGGAAGTTTCTGAACCTCGTGCATTTGCCATACTTTGTTGAATAAGTTATCACTCATACAATCTAATGATTTAGGCATGGTTAGGTTTAAAATCTTAAACCAGAGTTCGAATTTTTTTAAACTATTCAATGGCCTAAAACAAAGCAATATAATAAGAATCTTAAATAATAGAGACTATGAATTCAAAAATTGGTTTACCAATAATTATGGCATTTGCTTTGGTTCTTTTAGTAAGCGGATGTACTCAGGCACAGAATACAGAAAGTGATGCAATGGAAAACGTTATGGATAATGGCGCCCCGCAAGGAGATGCAATGGAAGATGATAGTATGATGGAAATAGAAAATACTATTACATATTCTGATGACGGTTTCTCCCCAAGCCCACTAACAATAAAAGTTGGTGAATCAGTCATATGGATTAACAACTCTAGTATTGACATGTGGCCCGCAAGTGCAATGCACCCTATACACACAGCATATCCTGGTTCCGACATAAAGAAATGTGGTTCAACTCAAGAATCCTTGCTATTCGATGCTTGTAAGGGTATTTCCCCAGGCAACACGTACAGCTTCATTTTTAATGAGGCCGGCGAATGGTTCTACCATGACCACCTTACATCAGGAAATTTTGGGCAAGTTATTGTGAAATCTTAAAAAACAACACACAGTTTGCCAAATTTTAAAATAAGGGATTTATCCCAATAAATCCTAAATTTCTTTCTTTTTTAAATTAGTTTAAAAATACTAACTTTAATTATTTTCTAATGACTGATGCTTGGATTTATGCAATTGCAAGTGTAATCATAGTAAGCTTGATTTCTCTTATAGGGATTTTTACATTTTCAATTGAATTAGAAAAACTCAAAAAATATTTGCACTATTTTGTGAGTTTCTCTGCCGGAGCATTATTGGGCGGTGCTTTTATACACCTCATTCCTGAAATTGTTGAGGAATATGGTTTTGTAACAGAAATTTCAGCGTTCATTCTAATAGGAATTATTTTTTCTTTTGTACTTGAAAAAATTATCCGATGGAGACATTGCCACACCCCTACCTCAGATGAACACCCACATCCCTTTGCAATAATGAATCTTGTCGGAGATGGGTTTCACAATTTTTTAGATGGCTTAATTATAGGGGCTAGTTATCTGATTAGTATCCCAGTAGGTATTGCTACAACTGTTGCTGTTATTTTGCACGAAATTCCTCAGGAAATCGGAGACTTTGGAGTTTTAATTCACGGAGGATTTTCAAGAAAGAAAGCTCTTACTCTTAATTTTTTGAGTGCACTCGTTGCAATAATAGGAGTATTAATTGCCTTGACTTTAACCTCTTTTGTTGACAATCTTACTCTTTATTTAGTTCCTTTTGCAGCAGGAACCTTCATTTACATTGCAGGTTCTGATTTAATTCCGGAACTTCACAAAAATGATGGCACTATACAATCAATAATAGAATTAATTGTATTCATTTTAGGAATAGCAATAATGGCTGCGCTTCTAATGATTAGTTGATATAGATGACTTTAACACCTTCAAATTATGCTGTTCTGAAAAAAGGAGATACGGCTCCTGATTTTGATTTATTAGGAACTGATGGGAAAACTCATTCACTGGAAAAAACAGGAAAAGTCTATTTGGTTATTTTTATGTGCAACCACTGCCCTTACGTGGTTCCGAAATTCAAATATCTGAAAGAATTGTTTGAAAAATATGAAAGCAAGGGTTTGGTTATGGTTGGGATTAACAGCAATGATACTGAATCATATGGTGAAGATGATATGGAACATATGAAAGAATATTATATTGAACAGGGCTTCAGGTTTTCTTACTTATTGGATGAAACACAGGAAGTTGCAAAAAAATATGGTGCTGCCTGTACTCCAGACCCATTCTTGTTTGATGCAAAAAAGAAACTTGTATACCACGGCAGGATTGATGATGCTCATATGAAAGAACACGAAAAAGCAAAAACCAATGAACTTGAAGAAGCAATAAAGCAGGTTCTTGAAGGAAAAGAAGTTACTGTGAAGGAAGAACCTTCTCTTGGGTGTAATGTGAAGTGGAAATAATGAGCTGTAAATGTTTTAAGGATAAAAACCAAAAATGGCATTTGTGCAAACCGTGTTTGGAATATTTGTACAGGGATTATAAGCCTTAACTTTACAGTCCTACCGAGTCCTTGCGGACGAGGTGGACGCGCACCTCACAGCCGCAACTGTGATTAAAGGTAATCTTTCCATGGAATTATTTCCAAATCTTTTTCTTTAAGCCTTACAATTGAATGCAAAAATGCTTTTGCAATCTGAAGGTTTGTAATCAAAGGAACATTATAATCAATAACCATTCTTCTAATATCATATTTAGGGTCTGTTGCAATTTGTCTGAAAGGATCTGCAACAGTTATCACAAGATCTAATTCATTTTTCTGTAATTTTGAAAGAACATTTGGTTGTTTTTCCTCATGCAATTTATGAACTGTTTCACAATCAATTCCATTTTCACTAAGGAATTCGCTAGTATGGTCAGTTGCAAAAATATTATACCCTACGTCTGCAAGTTCAATTATTTCAGGAAGTAATTTTTCCTTATTAGACTGGCCTGTTAAGGAAATCAGAATATTCTTTTTTGGAATCGTGTAACCAGTGCTAAGTAAAGATTTCAGGAATGCATCTTCAAAAGTTGTTCCTATACAAGCTACCTCTCCAGTGGAAGCCATTTCAACCCCGGAAATAGGATCTGCGCCTTTTAATCTTGAAAAGGAAAACTGAGGCGCCTTAACACCAACATGATCTAATTCTAAAAAAGAGTGATTGTTATCAGGAATTTCTTCCCCCATAATTGCTCTTGTTGCTATTCCAATGAAATTTGTTCCTGTTACCTTTGAAACAAAAGGTATTGAACGAGAAGCACGCAAATTAACCTCAATAACCTTAACCTCATTATCTTTAGCAATAAACTGAATATTGAAAGGACCTGAAATTTCAAGCGAAGCAGCCATTTTGGAGGCAATTTTTTTCATTTTTGAAACCGTGGCTAAATAGGTTTTCTGAGGCGGAAGCACCATAGTAGCATCTCCGGAGTGAACTCCTGCATTCTCAATGTGTTCAGTAACCGCAATAACAACAATCTTTCCGTTCTCAGCAACAGCATCAATTTCAACTTCCTTAGCATTCAAAATGAATTTGCTAATGACTACGGGATAATCCTCATCTAAAGAAGTAGCTGCAGTAAGATACTGTTCAAGTTCTTCTTCATTAAAAGCAACAGCCATTGCAGAACCACTAAGCACATAAGAAGGCCGGATTAAAACAGGATACGAAACTTTTTCCGCAAACTTTTTTGCTTCAACAAGAGTTGTTAATTCTTTCCATTCTGGTTGAGGAACCCCCAACTCATCACAAAGTGAACTGAACTTATTCCGGTCTTCTGCAGTATCAATTTTATTAGGAGAAGTTCCGAGAACATTCAAACCAAGCTGCTGGCACTTTAATGCCAAATTGTTTGGAATCTGCCCTCCGACAGAAACAATCAACCCGATAGGATTTTCCTTTTCATAAATATCAGCAACATTTTCAAGGGAAAGCTCATCAAAGTAAAGCTTATCACATTCATCATAATCTGTTGAAACAGTTTCAGGATTAAAGTTAATCATTATTGTTTCATAACCAAGTTCTTTGAGTTCTTTTACGCAAGAAACACAACAAAAATCAAATTCAACACTCGAACCAATCTTATAAGCCCCTGAACCTAAAACTATAACTTTCTTTTTTCCCTCAAAATCAATATCATCCTCAATACCATTATAAGTCATGTACAAATAATTTGTTTGTGCAGGGTATTCTGCGGCAAGAGTATCAATTTGTTTTACAACAGAGAATATTTCCATTGTTTTTCTTTTTTCACGGACATATTTTTCACTAACATTATTCAAAAGCATTGCAATTTGTTTATCAGAAAACCCCTGTTTCTTTGCTTTAACCAAAAGTTCTCTGGAAATTGAATCTATGGTTTCTGTTTCAATTATTTTCTTTGTATCAACAACATTCTTTATTTTGTATAAGAACCATTTATCAATTTTTGAAGCAGAATGAATTTTATCAATCGAAATTCCTTTTTCCATTGCTTCAACAATTGCAAAAACTCTCTGGTCAGTCGGATACTTAACTTCATGAACAAGTTTTTTGAAATAAACCTTGTTTCCAACCAAACCATACATTCCAATGTGAAGCATTCTGATTGCTTTTTGAATTGCTTCCTCAAAAGTTTTTCCGATTGCCATTACTTCTCCTACACTTTTCATTTCAGTTCCTATTCTTTTAGAAACATTCCTGAATTTTTGCAGATCCCACCGGGGAATTTTAACAACAATATAATCCAAAGCAGGTTCAAAGCACGCTTTTGTTGTTTTAGTAACCTGATTTTCCAGATCAAGGAGCGAATACCCCAAACCTAATTTTGCTGCTACAAATGCAAGAGGATACCCAGTTGCTTTTGATGCAAGAGCTGAGCTTCTTGATAATCTTGCATTAACCTCAATAACCCTGTACTCATCATTTTCAGGGTTTAAAGCGAACTGAATATTACATTCCCCTATAATCCCCAAACGCCTGATTACTCTGATAGAAATTTCCCTGAGCTTATGGTACTCGTGATTATCAAGGGTTTGAGAAGGAGCAACTACAATAGATTCCCCAGTATGAATCCCGAGAGGATCAAAGTTTTCCATATTACAAACAGTAATGCAATTATCAAAAGCATCTCTGACAACCTCATACTCAATTTCCTTCCAACCGGATAAACATTCTTCTACAAGAATTTGTTCTGAATACTTGAAAGCTTTCTGAGCAGTATCTTCCAATTCTTCCATTGTTTTTACAACACCAGAACCTTTTCCTCCAAGAGCAAAAGCTGCACGAACCATTACAGGATAAGAAATTTTTTCCGCAGCACCAAGAGCCTCTTCCACAGAATTAACTGCAAATGATTTTGGAGTGTCAACATTAACCGCATTAAGTTCATGTTTGAATAATTCCCTGTCTTCAGTAAGCTGAATTGTTTTAACAGGAGTTCCAAGAACTTTCACTTTATGCTTTTTTAACACACCTTTATTTTCTAATTCAAAACCACAATTCAAAGCAGTTTGTCCTCCGAAAGAAAGTAAAATCCCGTCTGGTTTTTCCTTTTCAATTACTTTTTCAACAAAATAAGGAGTTACAGGTAAAAAATAAACCTGATCCGCAAAACCTTTTGAGGTTTGAACCGTGGCAATGTTCGGGTTGATAACTATCGTTTTTATACCCTCTTCTCTGAGTGCTTTTATGGCCTGCGAACCGGAGTAGTCGAATAGACGGCAAGCATAGAACTGAATCAGACCCATAACCTGCTTTCGCCGGCCTGTCCGATTTGCAGGGCGCCAGAACCTAAGATCAAAACTTTTTTTGGTTTATCCATTGTTCACCTCCGCCTTAACTTTCCACATATAAGACCTGTTAAGTGCAACTCTTCCGTCTCTCTCTATTAAACCTTGTTTCTCCATTTTAATAAGTCTTTTTAGGGTGAAAGTTTTACCAAAATTTAAAGATTTTGCAAGTTCTCCTATAGATAAACCCTTTTTGGGTTCATTGCCGGTGCAAACTTTTTTTGGTTTTTGAATTTCGTTTTCTTCGATTTTTTTTCCTGTCAATTCAAACACCTATTTTATAATCTCCATGAATTTATCAAACAAATAATTTGTATCCACAGGACCAGGACTTGCTTCAGGGTGGAACTGAACTGAAAAGAACGGTTTGTGTTTGTGTCTTATTCCTTCTACAGTATCATCGTTTGCGTTTTTCATCCAGACTTCCCAGTTAGATGGAAGAGTTGCTTCCTTTATTGCAAAACCATGGTTTTGGGAAGTAATGAAGAACTTTTTTTTACCTGAAATATAACAAGGCTGATTTTGTGATCTGTGACCATACTTTAATTTATAAGTGTCAGCACCTGCAGCTAAACCAAGCAATTGGTTTCCTAAGCATATTCCAAAAATTGGAATTTCTTTTTCCATTGTTTTTTTAATATTCTCAATTGTTTCCCTGCACATTTTAGGGTCTCCGGGACCATTGCTAATGAAAAGACCGTCAAAGTTTTTGTGTTCAAATTTTTCATCAAAAAAATCAAAATCCCACGGAACCCTAACAACCTGAACACCTCTTTTCAGGAACTCATGAATAATATTATTCTTAACCCCGCAATCAATTAGTAAAACTTTTTTTCCAGATTTTCCGCCGTAGGCAACAGGCTTATGAATGCTTACTTCTTCCACTAGATTTTCTTTGTTCGGATCATAAAAATCAATGTCCTTATCATTAATCACTATTTTTCCAAGCATTGTTCCTTTTTCACGCAGGATTTTTGTCAAAGACCTGATATCAATTCCGGTAATGGCAGGAATCTTTTCTTTGACTAACCATTCACCTAAAGATTTTGAAGCTGAATGATGTGAATAACCCTCTGAATAATCCTGTACAACCAGCCCCTGAACCTGGATTTTATGCGATTCAAAATTTTTTATCAACTGATTTTCAAGAACTTTGTTCGGAACACCATAATTACCTACTAAAGGATAAGTAAAGCATAATATCTGACCAGCATAGCTTGGATCAGTAAGAGATTCAGGATAACCAACCATTCCTGTGTTAAAAACAACTTCCCCGGCGGTTGAAAAAGGAAAACCAAATGAAGTTCCTTCAAACGTAGTGCCGTCCTCTAAAATTAGCTTTGCATTCATACCCATGGGAATACCTCCCATTTGAAAAAATTAAAAGAAAAAGGTCTTGGCAAAAATAAACCAAAACAAAAACTAAGTTTCTTCATCCTAAAAAAAAATTTATGCCCCTCACTGTTTAAAAGGGTATTGAGTGATTTTGCGACATAATGC
>JBDRLP010000041.1:0-48161 GCA_043812975.1 Candidatus Iainarchaeum sp.
AGATTCTCCTGTAAAAAAAGTTGTTGTGATTAAACGCGGGGAAATGAAAACCAAAATGGTTAAAGGCCGTGATTATTGGTTTCATGAGTTAATGGAAAAAGCAAATCCAGAATGTAAACCTGTTGAAATGGATTCAGAATCACCATTGTTTATTCTTTATACTTCTGGAACAACAGGAAAACCAAAAGGAGTTATCCATGATACTGGAGGTTATTTAACTTATGCTTATTTGACTTCCAAATGGATTTTTGATTTGCATGATAATGATGTTTTCTGGTGTACTGCTGATGTTGGCTGGATAACTGGGCACACTTACGCATGTTATGGTCCGTTGTCTTGTGGTGCCACTCAGGTTATTTATGAAGGCGCACCAAATTATCCTGACTGGAGCCGTTTCTGGAAAATTGTTGAAGACCATAAAGTAAGTATCTTTTACACTGCACCAACCGCAATTAGAATGTTTGCAAAACAAGGGGTTGAATTTGTTAAAAAACACAACCTTGATTCTTTAAGAGTATTGGGGAGTGTTGGCGAACCAATTGATAATGATGCGTGGATGTGGTACTTCAATAATATCGGGGGTAAGAGATGCCCTATTGTAGATACCTGGTGGCAGACCGAAACAGGCGGAATACAGATAACCGCACTTCCAGGAATAGGTCCTTTTATTCCTACAGTTGCCGGAAGATCTTTTCCCGGAACTAATTTTGTTATTCTTAATGAATCAGGAAAAGAAGTGAAAAAAAATGAGGGGGGTTATTTAGTTCAAAAACCTCCGTTTGCTCCAGGAATGTTAAGAGGGGTTTGGGGAAACCCTAAGAGATATAAAAAAACTTATTTTTCTGAATATGGAAACAAACTTTACTTTACAAGTGACGGAGCAAAGTACTATGATAAAAATAATATCAGAGTAACCGGAAGAGTTGATGATACTATGAAAGTTGCAGGTCATAGATTAACTACTGGCGAGTTGGAGGACGTGATTGCTACTTACAAACATGTTTCTGAGTGTGCGGTTGTTCCTGAACCCGATAAAATAAGAGGTCAGGTTCCAATTGCATTTGTGGTTTTGAAAGGTGTTAAGGAAAGTGAAAAAATAACTGAAGACATTATTAAGCGGGTTGTTGATGGAATAGGTCCGACAGCAAAACCAAAACAAATAATTTTTGTTGATGAACTGCCAAAAACCAGAAGTGGAAAAATAATGAGGAGAATCCTGAAAAAGCTGGTTACTAATGAGCCAATAGGTAATACAATGACTTTACAGAATCCTGAGTCTATTGTTGATTTGAAAAAGAAAACTAATTATAAGGAAAAATAATCACAAAAATTTTATTATGCATACTCTTCCAACACATTTTTCATGTGCCGGACAAGGTTTTTCTTTATAATCAGGATCATTTGGCATGCAGCATCTTGCAGGACACTCTGGTTTTTCACAAAATCCATTATTACATTCTTGAGGTTCAGGGCACAAAATTTCCTCATAACCTTCAATTCCTATACAACACTGATCTCGGCATCTGCGTAGTTCACATTCATTATTATTGCATTTTAAATTATTTTCACAAAATTTATCTTCGTATTCAGATTTGTTTTCACAGCAACCATAAGGACACTCTGGTTTTACACATTCGTACTTTTCACAAATTAAACCAACAGGACATTCTTTTCTTTCAAATCTGCCAAGAACACAGCAGTCAGTAGTACATTCTTTTGTTTGGCAGTTGAAGTTCACACATACCTGGTAAGCAAGACATTTTTTTTGTTTGTAGAATTCACCTGTACAGCACTGGTATTCTTTCGGGCACTCAGAGTTTCCTGAGTCATCAATATAAAGTTCAGGCCTGTCAATTTCTTCAGGTTGGGTTTCAGTGGTTGAAAGAATAATAATAAATGCAACTAACACAAAAAAAAGTATGAATGCTATTATCAGCAGGTAATTAATTTTTTTTGAACTGAGAATTTTTAAATCCATTATAATAAAATCTTAAAACAAGTATAATAATTTGTCTTATGGAAGGAAATCTTTTTTCTTGATTTTCTTTGGCAAGTACTCATCAGCCACGAATGAAAGTGATTTATTAGCAAGAGCCTGTTGTTCTATCCTGATTTTCAGTTGTATTGCTTTTTTCAGTTCAGCCTGCCATTCTTTGTTTTTGAACCAAGGGTAATCAAGCATTTCTTTAGCTCTTTTAATGTCTCCTTCTTTCATTCTTTCAGTTACGTTCTGTAAACCAAATTCTTCAACATCTTCCAGAGTCATTCCGATGTACTTTGCTTCAGGTACTGCTAAAAAGTCTGAGTGTGCAGCTAATGCCATTGAACCCTGCTTTACAACACTGTAAATGTACCATCCGTAAGGGTCTCCGTCTGTAAACATGTATACTGGAAGTTTCTTTTCAGTATGAATTCTATGAATTAATCTTCTTGTTCCTCTTGCAGCCTGACCTCCAGTACTAATCAAAATAGCTTTATTCTTTTTTGCAAATCCTTCCTCTACAAGCCTTTCATACATAGCTTCTGTTTCGATTACAAGGATATAATCAGCACTTGTTTTTTTGATTTCAATTTCTTCAGGTTCAATCCTGCTCATTATACTCCAGCCACCCCTTCCTAATTTAGATGCATTGAATTCATCCTTATTGTGTTTTTTGTCAACAATAGTAATGTCTCCGTAAAGAGTTCCTTTTGGGTTAGCGTGTAAATTTAATTTTTCTCTGATTGTATCAACACTGTGTTCTAAGTCAACAATACAGGAGTCACTTTCAGTCTGGTCTTCGAAAGTGTTTTCCTTACTTTTTCCAAGTGTGTGTTTTAATTCATAATAAACTTCTCTGATTGAAGCTGTTTTGTTTTGAGTTAAATAATCGTGTGCTTTTGATGTAACCATCATTGTCTGCATAAACTTTTTTGCATGACCAATATTCAGGAAGTTTCTTGATGTAACTTTATCCCCTAAAGTTAGGACTCTTCTTTTTTCATCAAATTCAACATTGCTTCTTCCTCTCTGCTGAGTAGTAAAAACAGGATCTATTTTAGAATCAATTTGTTTGGTAATGCCTTCAGCCATTATTTTTAGTTTTAATGCGATTTCTTTAGGCGTGGAATCTATTTTGTCTTTATTCTTTGTTGCTTTAACCATTACTCTTCACTCTCCTCAATTTCTTCTTCTAATTCCTCATCATCGTTTGGTAACTCTTCCTTTGCTTTTTTCCCAGTGTCTTTAGAGGTTTCTTTTATTTCCTGCGAGATTTTTTCTGCTTCTTCTTCATCGTCTTCAAGTTTTAATTTTTCAAGTACTAAGTGTTCAAGGTTTTTCTCAATTTTTTCCCTGCTTTTTTTTGTAACTTCTTCAAGTGCTTTTGCAATTTCAGGAATGTATTTGTAAAAGAGTTCTTTTTTCATTTTTTTATCTTGTTCTTTTCTTTTTCCAGCAATATATTGTGCAGCTCTTCTTCCTGAATCCATTAATGCTAATCTTAATTCTTCCATTATTTCTGTTTCGTCACTGATAGCCTGTTTTCCTGCGGATGTGTAAGGAATATGAACAGAGATTAGGTTAGCAAAAATTGTTATCGGAGCGTTTTCAAAATCCCTTACTCCGTATCTTTTCCAGTCAATGGATTGAACTGCTTTTGTAATCGCACATCCGCCTGTATCGAAAAGCAAAGGCGCTCTGTTTGCAAACCTCATTATTTCCATTTTTCTTTCAACAATACCATCATCATTAGAAGTACTGTTTCCTTTTCCTGCATCTCCTCCATAAGCAATTCCAATTTCTACTTGGAATGGGAAACCTCCGCTGTAAACACTTGCTCTTCTTGTTACAACAGATAGGAACTCAGGTTTTACAATACTATTCAGGCTTTTTTTTATTCTTTCTTCTCCAATAGGCCTTAAACCATCAGTTCTTGGAGCAATAAAATTAATTTTCTTAAACTGCTTTACAACTTCTTCACATTCTTCCCAAGTTAATTGTCTAGGATCTTTCCTTAAATCAAAAGAAACATTCTTCTGAATCTCAGAAATAGCTTTGTCCCCCATTCTGTCAAATTCACTTTTCAAAAAACTTGAAACTTGCCTTGCAGTTGTGTATTTTGCAAGAGTGTTTAATTCATCGACATTAACTCCTTTTGGGTGCGGTCTTATTTCAATTGGTTGTTTAGGAATATCCTTCAGTGTTCTTTTGAAAACAATTTTTTTCTTACTAGGTTCAATAAGAGTAATTTGCGCATGAGGGTTTGCAATAGCAGTTCTTCTTAAATATTCCAATGGCGCTTGTTCAGAGTTAACATATTTCATTCCTTTGAACTTTGCTTTGATCATTGTTCCTTTGAAATCTTTTTTGATTTCAGTCATGTTGGCTATTTTTGCCTGATTCTTTTTAGGGTCGATAGTAATTTCTAAACTTATCGGGTTTCCTTTTCCAGTTCCTGTAATAACTTGACTTGCTTTTCCAGTGGTTATTTGTGAAAGCATTGTACAACCCGCAGCACCTATTCCCTGTTGGCCTCTCATCTGCATCATTCTGTGGAACTTTGTTCCTGCAAGTAACTGTCCAAGTGCTTTTCCCACAGTTTCTTTTGTTAATCCGGGCCCATTATCTTTTACAGTAACTTCATAATACTCGCTTCCAAGTTCTTTAATCTGAACTTCTATATCCGGAAGGATTTTTGCTTCTTCACAAGCATCCAAAGAATTTGTAACATATTCATGCACAATAGTTGTAAGTGCCTTTATTTTTCCTGTTAAACCAAGCATTTGCATATTCTTTTTGAAGAATTCCGCGACTGAGTGTTCTTTAAACTCTTTTGCGATTTCATCTGCACTTGCTGCTTCTATTGCTCCGTTAGCCATAAATATCACAATTCAAATCTTTCGTTTTTAATTTTTCTTCTCAAAGAACCATAAACTGCTTGATGAGATGCTCCTCCTAAGAGCATATCAACTGCTTTTTTGGCTTTTTCAATTTCCTCTTCCTTTCCAATAATAGAAATGGTTTTTCCATAAACTGAAATATTAGCCCCGGTATCAGTTTCAATTTCTTCTCTGGCTTTTCCTTTAGAACCAATAACTCTGCCTTTTTTTGCAGTTATTGTTCCCTTACTTTTACCAATTATTTCCTTGAGATCAATTATTTCAATAATAGTGCCTTCTTCAAGCAACCTGAAAGCTTTTTCAGGCGAAAAACCCCTAGCAATAGCCTTTACAATGCGCATAGCATTGAAATGCCCTAAAGAATCGCCTTTTTGACGACACTCTATTTCACCTTCCTTACTGTCCACGATTAATTTAGTATTGGTTCTTAGCTCAATTTCTCGCTTAGTAGAGCCGTTTTTACCAATTACCGATCCAATCCTTTCATGTGGAACAAGCAAGAAATCGGAGTTTTCCTCTTCCATTATTTACTATTTAATAGATATACTATATATAATATATAGCTTACTCTCCGATTTTGAGCATCATAGCTCATTTTTGCGTGTTTTTACTTTTGCATACAGCACCTCAAAGCTGATTTTTAGGCCTTTTTTGGAGAAGAAATTTGCCATATTTCTCACATCTCTTTCAAAAAAATCCTTTGCTTTTGGGTGATTAAGCAGAACTGCTTGAGCAAAATCAATAATTACAAGATTCTTATCTTTCACTAGGATATTGTACTCTGATAAGTCAGCATGAACCAAACCAGCCAAATAAAGTCTGGCCATAAAATCAACAATTTGCTCTAAATAGGCTTCCAGTTCCTTTTTGGTTGTTTTAGTTTCTTTTAGTTTCTTTGCTGGGTTGTTATTTTCACCTATAAATTCCATTACAATTACATTTTCCTTAATTCCGAGGGGAACAGGAACGCTTAATCCTGCTCTGTTAGATAATAGCAGGTTTTTGTATTCTTTTTTTGCCCAAGCAAAAACAAGATTTCTTCGGTCTTTTCTCAATCCCTGAAAACGTCTATCATCAACAATGTATTCCTGCATTCTTTTGAAATCGGTTGTTTCTTTTTTGAAAATTTTAACTGCTCTTGGGTTTCCGGAAACATCAGTTGCTACAAACACGTGCGCTTCTTTTCCTGTACTAATAATGTGTTCAAGAATATCAAAGAGTCCTTTGTTTGCAAGTGCATGAACTGCTTTTATTGATTGGTCGTCAAAAACTTTTGCAAAAGTTTTCCTGTCTCCTTCCTGTTTGATTCTTTTCTCAAGAACATCATATTCGAATTCGTCTGTTTCTTCCATAAAATCAGTAGGTAATAAAATTAGTTAAATTAAACAGGAAGCTTATCCAAAAAGCCTCTTCTTTTGAGGTGTTCTGTTTGGAAACCAATGTATCGCCATACAATGTCTGCTTTTGATGGTTGAAAATCCCAGAGTTTTACAATCACAACATCCCTGTCCCGCATCCAGGTTCGTTTTCTCATTTTTCCAGTGATTCTACAGCTTCTTTCCAAACCATCTTCACAAAGAACTTTAATCTGGTCACCGCCCTGTCTTTGGATAACCATTCCGAACATTTCAAGATCGTCTTTTCTAGGGAGCCTTATTCTCCTTAACTGTGCCTGCTGGTTTTCAACTGCTGCTGCGTCTTTTTTACTCAAAATTATACCTTCATTATTATTGCGTGTTTAACACCGTCAATTGTAATAACATCCATAGCAGTTATAAATCCTTTTTCAATAGCAACTCCTACAGATTTTTTTCCAAAAAGATTAATGTTCTCGGCTTCTTTTAAAAGTTCAGCAAGTTTTGCCTCATCAATAAGTTCGCCTTTATAAAAATCCGCATCAATGAAAACTTCTCTTTTATCGTCTTTCAGGGTTTTTCCAAGTAATTCTTTATCACAGCATGCTAGAACAAAAGTATTCTGAATGTTATAAGTTTTATAATACAACATTTCACCTAATTTTTTTCAAAGGACTTATTGCACCGCATGCAGTGCACTTAAGCATTTTGATTCCGTTTCTTTCAGTAATTTCAGTATCGGGTTTTTTGCACTCGTGGCAAAGAACATATTCTTTCAAATAATTATCAAATAATTTGTCAAGAACTTCAGGCCAGAATTTTCCGTTCAAAGTAAGTTTTCCATCAGCAAGAACTGCTGATGTTGCAGTTTCTTTTGTAAGGTACTTGTAAAATGCTTTTTCATCCCTCTTAACCGATTTAATGGCTTGTGAAAAATTTTTTATAATTGTTTTTTTACCCTGTACAGTACTATCCAGTTTAGGCAATTCAAACCTTTCCTTAGAAATGCTTTTTTCAGGCAGGCTGCTGTAAAGACGAGTAAGCATTTTATCGTATTCCATGAAACATTTCCTTTGTTAAAGCCTTATAAAGGTTTTTAAATTACCCAAAAAGCATTTATTAAACTTAAAACTCATTCTATTGGAATGATTAGGCAACAAATTGATGCATTAAAAAGCGCTATAGCAATTGTAGGTTTTCTTTTTGCAGCATACTTAATTTTTACAAATGCTTCAGTTGTGAATCAGTTAATCTTAGGTTATGGTTTGGTTGGGTTATTGATTGCAGCAATGATAGCTAACGCTTCAATATTTCTTCCTGTTCCGATTGATCTTGTGATTTTTGCACTAAGTGCAGAATCCTCAAGTTTTTTTGATGTTGTAGTTTTATCTTTTGTTGCAGGGATTGGAGCTGCGATTGGAGAAATGACTGCTTACATAATGGGTTTGCTCGGAATCAAAACTGCAGAAAAAGCACAACACAAAGAATTTTTACAAATCGATGATGTAAGAGAAAAGCTTGGAAAAAAAGGAATGATTTTTATTTTTCTTGGAGCAATGACTCCGTTTCCGTTTGACTTAATTGGAATAGTTGCGGGTTTGATTAAATACGATGTGAAAAAATTCTTTTTAGCAGCACTTGCAGGGAAAATTGTCCGATATTTAATTATTGGTTGGGCTGCATTTTATGGAATGTCATTTGCAAAAGATTTTCTTTTCATTTAATTTTTTAAAACCCAATTAGTTTAGAAATTCCAAAAACCAAAACCATCAAAGCGGTTTGTAATGGTAATGCCGGAAGAGGTTTTCCTTTGTTTTTGGATGCATAATCCAGAGTAATAATCAATCCAACAAGTGAAGCAATAAGAATTGCAATTGAAGGAGCAAATCTGAGAATTGTAGTATTTGTTTGTGTAGCTAATACACTAATTGCAAATGCTAATGGAATAACCATGTCTCCGGTTCCTAATTCGAATTGGTGTTCTTTTGTCGGCAAAGCATAAGTAAAAGCAAGGTTCTTTTTTGTAACTCCTTTTGCAAGAGTAACCATGTGTTTTGTTTTGAAAACTGCTATGAAATCATAAATTCCTAAAAGCACAATGAATACCAGCATTGGAATTACTCCCAAGCTTGCTCCGATTAATGCTCCTGCTCCTGCAGCAGCAACAATTGAAGAAGCGTTTCTTAACAAAAGGTGTTCTTTGAAAATAATTCTCAAAATTACAAATACAATTGCTATTACAAGAATTATTTCATCTGCGATTAAAGTTGGCATCAAAACAATAATGCTTGTGCCAAAAATAGCCATGCTTTCAATTAATTTCAGTAAAAGCCCTAGTAACCATCCCGGAGCAAACTTAATCAGTAAAAGCAAAATTGCAGTAAACCCAAGAATCCAAACCATTAAACCAATACTATTTTCCACATCATCAGGATTATCAGTAACAAGAGTAGTGTGAATATCCTGCTCAATCAGAAAATTACCTGCAAACAACCCAATCCCCTGAGTGAGAATAAAAATAATCAGCAATTGTGTCATTAGTTGCTTATTCATTTTATAACTAGGTTTCCTTTATTCAAAAAGCTTTCTTCCTACTCTGAGAACGGTGCTTCCTTCTTCTATTGCGATTTTGTAATCATTGCTCATTCCCATTGAGAGGTGGGTGATGTTTAGGTGTTCTTTTAAATCAAAAAGTGTCTGAAAACATTTTCTTATTGCTTCTTCATCTTCTGTGTGCAAAGCCATTGTCATTAAGCCGATAAATTTTACATTATCATATGGAAGGTTTTTCATTGTTGTCATGAGTGATTCAACTTCTTTTGGTTCCATTCCGAATTTTTGGGATTCTCCTGAAGTATTAACCTGCAAAAAAATGTTCTGCACTTTATCCATATCTGAAGCAGCATAATTAATTTTTCTCAGTAAATTCAAAGAATCAACTGAATGAATATAATCAGATATCTCAACAACTTTTTTTACTTTATTAGATTGAAGGTGTCCGATGAAATGAATATCAACATCAAGTTCTTTTAAATCAGGATATTTTTCCTCTAATTCCTGTGCCTTGCTTTCCCCCAAATCTTTCACACCAGCAGCAACAGCTTCTTTTATTTTTTCAATTGGCTGGGTTTTCGAAACACCAACAAGTGTAATTCCTTCAGGTTTCCTGTGGACTTTTGCACAGACTTCAGCAATATCTTTTTGTATTTGCAGATAATTTTCTTTTACACTCATAAGAAGAATTTGGGTTGAAAGGTTTTTAATTATGCGAGACGTGTTTAAGTCGGCTTCACAAACCCGTGTTTTGGTTTGTAAACATCTCCTGATTTCTCAAGTTTGGAAATAATTTCTTTTACTTTATCAGCATCCATTCCCAGGGTTTTTGCTTCGGTTATTACTTCTTCTAAAGGAACAATATCAAGTTCCTGTGCTTTTTCTTTTATAATTCCGAGCACTTTCTTCAAATTAGCAAGTTGTGTGTGGGTTTGTCCTGAAGTAATAATATCAATATCAATTTTTCCTGTTTCAGGATCAGTAACAAGATCCTCCAAAGAAGTCCTGACTAATCTCACTGATCTTTCAACATCTTGTTCTTCAACAAAATCACTTAACCTTACTCTTGCTGAAGCTTCAGCTAATCTGATTAAACCTTCTAATTGTCTGTGGGTTGCTGCGTAAGAACCTTCTTTTCTTCCCTGATCACGTAAAGAAATGTAAAAGTCGCTGAGTTTTTGCATTCCATCATCAGAAAGAACGGGAAAAACTTTTTGTCTTGCATAGGAAATATATTTTTTCAATAAATCGCCGTTAATTTTTGGAGTAATAATCTGAGTGAGTTCTTCCAGCAGTTTATCTTTTTTTGTAATTCCTTTTTTGGATCTTTGAATAATCATTTCTCCTGCTTTGTGACTTTTCAAAATGTGTCCAGCAATTTCCAGGTCTTTTGTTCTGTCAAGAACATCTCTCATCATAAAAAATAAATCAAATCTGCTCAAAAGTGTTGGAGGAAGATTAACCTGATCAATAAATGGCTGGTAAGGATCAAACCTTGAATATTTTGGGTTTGCAGCAGCTAAAACACTTGTATCGGTTTTGAATTTTGTTACAATTCCTGCTTTTGCAATTGAAATGCTATTATGCAATATCAGTCCTTTTGACACAAAGCATTGGGTTGGTTCAACAGTAACATCATAAACCCAATCGGAGTCAGTGTTTTCAATTTTTTTTACCTTTTCAATTTTTAGGAATTTTATTTGTGAATCAAGCAATTCATTTATTTTATTGATTTTGGTATTGAGTGTGAATGTTTTTTCTTTTGCCATTAATTTAATTGTTTTAAGCAATTTTTCCGAATTCTTTGATTTTGGATTTCTTTCCAAGTAAGTAATCATGCTTGTTGATAATTTCATTTTTTGGGATATTGATTCCAAACTAATGCATATTGCTTTTCTTATGGTTCTAGGGTTGTTGGATGTACTTTTCTTTTCAGCTTGTTTTAATTTTTCTTCTGCTTTTTTGATGTATTTTTTGATTGTGTTTGATTCTGCGTTTTGTGTTTTTTTAATGTGCCCGACAAAATAACCCTTGCTTAAGTGTAATTCTTTGAGTATGCTGTTTGTTTCTTTTATTATCGGGTTAGGTATAAGATTTCTTGAGCTTTCTCTATTGTTACTTCTTTTAATAAATTTTTTAATTCTTGGGATTCTTTTGTCGCTTTTTGGAATTAAATCCATAAATTTTTCCATGTTTTCGGTGCCGGAAACAACTACTTTACAGGTTTTATTTTTTTCCGTTGCAATGTATGAGTAAATCCCTATTTGTAATAACAAGTCCTGGTAGTCGCAGGCTAAATCGTATGATGAAGTGCTTAAACCGAATCTTTCGCTGTCAATAAAACCATCTCCTGTGAATGCTGATTGGATGAAATTTTTGATTATTGGCAGGCTTGATTCCTTGAGTTTGTTCGGTGCTCTTTTTTGAGGTGCTTTTGGCAATATTTCTGAAAAGTTTTTTTCAAAGTAAGAATAAAGTGAATGTGATGAACATCTAATCGTGGTTAAGTCCTTTGTTGCTTTTTCCCTGCTGCTGGCCTTTGCAAGGTTTTTGTTTAATTTTCCTGAAAAAGAATTAGAAAAACATTTTTCCATATCCTTAAGTGTTTCTTTATCGGTATTGCAGATGCCTATTTCAGCATAACGATTTTTTGCATTAATATAAGAATGCCCCTCTGAAGCAACGTAACCAAGAAGCCTTCCGACATTTTGGTTCATTTGTGCAGGCAAAAGCAATTCCTTTCTGCCTTTTCTTACTTCAGTAACAAGTTCAACTTCGGATTTTTTAACAGAATAATTTTTAACCCCCGGTACGAACATTTCTTTTTTTACCTTTTCAGCAGGCAATTCATCAAATCCATTTTCCGAGAAAACAAATACAGGGTGTTCCGGAGTAACTGTGATTTTTCTTCCATTTGAATATATTATTTCTATAAATTGTTGTGGTGCTTTGTGTCTGCTTACACTTGTCGCTTTTATAGGAAACACTTTGTTAAAATCGCTTGTCATTAATTCGAGGTTTTTAACATCAAGAATTTCACAATCAGTTCCAAGAACCATTTTTTCCTGGTTTTCTTTAATAAGTTCATCAACTAAATTTCCTATTTTGTGAATTGAACCATCCGCAAGCATTATTTCAAAATCCTTGTGATATGATTGCTGTTCCAATGCCTCATGCATCGCACTTCTGTCATTAGGATCCATTTTGTCAAATTCATCCACCATTGCCATTCCGCCGGAAGCTAATACTAGTGCTCCTGCTTTCAGGGTCCAGCCCCCATCTCCAAATTCGTCCTTTACTGCTGTTGCTGTTATTCCTGCGCCTGAAGTTGTTTTTCCTGCAACGTAAATTGATTTTGGTGCAATAGAATCAGTTGCTCTCAGAATTGCACTTTTTGCTAATCCTGGGTCTCCTACAATAAGAACGTGAATGTTTCCCCTTATTTTCTGGTCTCCAGGAAGAGTTTTTTTAACTCCTCCAAACATTTGTAGTGCAATTGATTCTTTCATTGTTTCATGCCCGTAAATGTGTGGAGCAATACTCTGTACAAGCAAATCATAAACATCATCTCTTTTTGCTAATTCTTTAATTTCCTTTTCTTCTTCACTGTCTATTTCAACATCCTCAAATTCTTTTTCAGTTTCTTCTAAGTGAAGTGCTTCTAAGTATCTTCCGTAAACAACTTTTTTTTCTTTTGGCGGCATTAATCTGAGTATTCCTGTTATTTTTGTTCTGTCTCCTGGTGCAACCATGTTTACAAAATCATCGCTGATATAAATGTCTAAATTAGTTGCCTGTTCTGATCCTTTCAGAATTTCTAAAGGTTCCTGTATCTGGATTTTTTGGTAATCTTCAAACTCGCTGTTTTCTTCATCTAAATTAAAAGTTCTGTTTTTACATTCAGAACACATGCTTGGAGTATTTGTAATATTTTTTTTCTGCGGAATCTTGTAAGTAGCGTCACACCTTGAGCATTTCCATGTTGCGAATTTTATCTTAGGAAGAACATCCGTGACTTGTCTAATGACCCCTTCCACAGTAATTAATTTTCCGATGTGAGCAGAACTGACATCCCTCAGAACAGGTTGTTTTTCTTTTGGTAAATTAAAAATTCTAATGTGAGGTGCAAATTCCTCTATTTCCAGTAAAGGAACATCAATGTTTTTAATCGCTTGATGGGCCGCAGTTAGACACACATCAGAATTAACAAGAAGTTCATCTGCTAAATCAACATCATAATGTTCTATATCATTAAAATCAACAGAAAGGCTTCTTTTTTGAGGATACTCGGAAATAAGGGCCTCAATTTGCTTCATGTATCTATGTTTGAAGAATTCTTCGAACTTTTCCACAAAAGGATTATCTTCCCTTGTCGTCATTTCATCAGAGTACAATCTTTATCCCCACAAATTTTGTTTTTTCGGCCTTATAAATGATCTGAGGGTTGGTTGCCGATGCAAAGCGTACCATCTTCACCCCTTAGGGGTGGGCTCGATAGTACATACCTCAAATGTTTGCGTATAGAGAATGTGCGTTTTTTGGGGAAATTTTATTTCATATGTAATAAGTGCTATTTTCTATTAACTCCTTTTACTTCGCTTTCACAACTATTCCAGAAAAAAATTTCAGGAAAGTGAATCTACATAAGGGGTTTATTCATTTTTTCATGATTTTTGCATCAACAATTCATTTAAATAAAAATTCAGCTTTGTTTATTAGTACTCCTGAAAAGGAGGTGAAGCGGCTATGACAAAAAAATTCTATATTACGACAGCAATTGATTATCCTAACTCTAAGCCCCATCTTCGGCCATGCATATGAGAAAACAATCACTGATTGTATTGCTAGATGGCATAGACTCAAAGAGGAAGATGTATTTTTTCTTACAGGGGCTGATGAACACGGTAAAAAAATCCAAGAGGCTGCTGAGAAAGTAGGCAAGAAACCTAAAGAATTTGTTGATGGGCAAGTAAAGCATTTCAAAGAACTTTGCAAAAAGTGGAATATTTCTTATGATAATTTTATCCGAACTACTAATCCAAAGCATGAAAAGATGTGTCAGGATATTTTCCAGAAAGTTTTAGATAAAGAAGACATCTATCTTGGGGAATATGAAGGGTTGTATTGTACTGGTTGTGAAGCTTATTATTTAGAAAAAGATTTGGAAAATGGTTTGTGTCCTGTTCATAAAACCAAACCTGAGAAACTTAAGGAAGAATCTTACTTTTTCAAAATGTCAAAGTACCAAAAGCAGTGGTTGGATTTTATTGAAAAAAATCCTGAATTTATTTACCCGATACGAAGAAGGCAAGAAATAATAAATCGAGTTAAAGAAGGCTTAAAAGATCTGAGTGTTTCACGTACGAGTTTTGATTGGGGAATTCCTCTCAAAAATAATTCAAAATATCGAATCTACGTTTGGTTTGAGGCACTTCTCAACTATTTGTCAGGTATTGAATATCCTTCTGCAAAATCAAAAAAATATTGGCCTGCAGACATCCATGTGATTGGCAAGGATATTTTATGGTTCCATTCAGTAATTTGGCCGACGATGTTATTCAGTGCAGGAATCGAACCACCAAAAAAAGTTTTTGTTCACGGTTTTATCAATACTGCTTCAGGAGAAAAGCTTTCAAAAACTTCAGGAAAAATGATAGACCCGATTGAGTTAAGCGAAACTTATGGGGTTGATGCAGTAAGGTATTATCTTTTACGTGAAATTCCTATGGGGGAAGATGGAAACTTTTCTATTAATGCTTTAATCGAAAGACACAATAATGAACTTGCTAATGATTTGGGTAATTTAGTTCAAAGAACTCTTTCCATGGTTGATAAAAAATTAGGGGGAAAAGTTCCTGATTCAAAAACAGATGCTGTACTTGCAAATAAACTTGATTTAGAAAAAATTGATTTGTTCATGGAAAAACTTGAATCACATAATGCTTTGAATGAAATTTTTTCTTTTATTGGTGCTTGTAACAAGTACATTAATGAAAAGGAACCCTGGAAACTTGAGGGAAAAGAACTCGAACAGGTTCTTTACTCTGTTTTGGATTCATTAAAAGTTATTTCAATTTTGCTTGCTCCGTTCCTTCCTGAAACTTCTGAAAAGATTTCCAAACAATTGAATGTAAAGCTTGGAAACTTTAGTGAAGTTAAATTTAATTTGTTAAAAGCAGGAAACAAGTTAGGGGAAAAGGAAATCCTTTTCCAGAAAATTGAAAAGAAAAAAGAACAAACTGAAAAAGCAAGAGAAATTAGTGTTACGTTAGATCCTAAGCTGAAGAAACTTGGTTTGAAGTTAGTTTGCGCAGTTGTTGAGAATGTTAATGTAAAAAACAAGCATGAGGGCCTTGAAAGAGCCAAAAAAGAAACAGTGAAGAGCATTAATCTTGATTCAATAGAAGAGCAAAAAGTAATTCAGGGTTATCTTGATCTTTACAAGGATATTGGGGTTAAACAGGATACTCATGCTGTAAAGAATCTTGTTGATTTAGCTAAAAAATCAGGAAATATCCCCAGAATAAACACGGTTGTTGATTCTTATAATCTTGTTTCGATTGAGAAAGGTTTGATTGTTGGTGCGCATGATTTGGAAAAAATTTCTGGAAATGTCCAGGTTACTTTTGCAAACGGAAAAGAACTTTACATTCCTCTTGGAACCAAAGGAGAAATGAAACTGGATTCGAAAGAATATTTATTCAAGGATGATAAAGTTGTTCTCTGCAGATTAGATGTAAAGCAGGGAGAACATACCAAGGTTACTAATGATACAAAGAATGTTTTTTTGTACGTGCAGGGAAACAAGAATACTTCTCAGGAATATGTTGATAATGCGATGAAGGAAATCCTCGCGAACATTGAGAAGTACTGCGGCGGGAAAAGCAGGGCAATTGAAGTTAAGTGACTTTGTTGGTTTTTATTTATGAGGATTGCTGTTTGGGATAGCATCAAAGGTTTTGCGATTTTTTCTATTGTGATTTATCACTTTCATTCATTAATTAATCCTCATTCCTTGTTTGAAATACTTGATTTATTTAACTATTCATTTCCAGAATTTATTTCGTTTCTTTCAGAATTGTCTTTTCCTGAACAAATTCTTTCTTATGGTTTCCAAGGAGTCGGGATTTTTTTGGTTTTTAGCGGTGCAGGTTTAACATATTCTGCCCTTTTAACAAATAAAAAATTGGTTTTGAAAGACTGGTTTTTTAGGAGGTTTATGCGAATATTTCCTGCTTACTGGCTTGCAATAATTTTTACTGTAATTTTTTTTCCTGTTGTTCGTCAAACCGATTTAATTTTGCACTCTTTCGCTCTGAATATTTTTTTCCGCGAGTTATTTTTTTTCCCGGGAAATTCTTCTCTCTGGTTTATAGGATTGCTTGTGCAAGCTTATTTGTTTTTTCTCATTCTTTTTCATTTAGGGAAAAAATTCGGTTTTACAAATCTTTTTGCAGTTTCTTTTCTGGTGTCAGTCATCACCAGAATTTTACTCCTATCTTTTATTCTTGATTTTAATGAATATTTATTCATTAGCATTATTTTTTCGCGTCTCGCGGAATTTTCATTAGGGCTCCTGCTGGCAAGCGAGTGGTTAAAGAATCCTGAGAAAGTTATCTCGTTTTTTTCAAACAAGAAAATTTTTGTTGTCTCGCTTCTTGGCTATATTGTCTTTGACTTGTTTTATTTTGGGTGGTTTTTGGCGTTTGAATTCATTGCTACTATTAGTCTGGTGTTTTTTCTTTTATTTGTTTTTTTGTTTATTCAGAAGAGGATTGTTTTTTTAAGCAAGTTTTTCATTTTTCTTTCAAAATATTCGTTGTGGATTTTTCTGATTCATTATCCAATATTGGTTTTATTTCAGGGATTTTTCGTGCAACATTCCGCTCCGGCAATAATAGGATTTTTTGTCGCCTTTTTGATTATACTGCCGATTGCCATTGTTTTAACTAAACTGACAAATAATTTTGTAAAATTTATTGTTGCGGTTTTTTTATGATAATCAGAATGAATTAATCAATGAATCTTTAAAGTTCTTTTATTTCTCTTTCTTTTTGTTCTAGAAGTTTTAAAAGTGCTGGGTCATATATCTCATAAACTTTTCTTACCATGGCTATTCTTTCAAGTATTTTTGCATCCATTATATTGATGTCTGAAAGTATTCCCATTACTTTTGCCATTATTGCTGGTTTTCTTGCATTATCTGTTTCTTTTGCGAATTCACGTTCAAGTCTTCTTCTTTCTCCTATTTTTTCATCTCTTACTCCAAGAAGCAGAGTAAATGAAGCCAAAAATTCGTCTTTGTTTTTACGTATAAGCGGAATTTTTCCCTTGTGCCTTCCGCCGTTTCCTCTGTGACCTTTACCATTATGTCCGTTTCCAGTATGCTCATTGCCGTTTCTTTTGCGAGGTACTTTGTGTATCATTATTATTCGCCCAATTTTTCTGCAATAATACTAATAATGTTTTTCCCGAGTTTTATTGTTTTCCCTTCATCATCCAATTTCGGATTCACTTCAACCAAATCAGCAGCTTTTACTTTTCCAGAATCCAGAACCATTTCTAGCACTTCAAAAAACTCCTGCTTTGTTAGACCATTTTCTTCTCTGTAACCAGTTCCGGGTGCTATTGAAGGATCTAAAGCATCAATGTCAATTGATAAATAAATATTTTTTTGTTCGCCCAAAAACTTTTGTAATTGTTCCTTTGCTTTATTAAAATTTTTATGAATTTCTTCCGAACTGATAATTGATATTTTGTGTTCCTTAAAAAATGGTTTTTCCACATCAAAAACTTTTCTCAATCCAATTATCAAGAGCCTTTCTTTTTCAATTAGATTTTCTTCTATTACTGCTCTGTTCAGATCCTGGTGCGAAACCGGTTTGAAAAAAACATCACAATCTGCGTGCGCATCAAAAATCAATAAGCATGGTTTTTCAAATTCTTCAGAAAATGCTTTGAAAAGAGAATAAGTGATTGAGTGATCCCCTCCAACAAAAATTGGTTTTTGTTTTATGACTTCTTTTGCTTTTGAATAAATATTTTCTTCAGTTGTTTCTAAATCATTTGGAATAACTTTCACTGATTCTGCTTCTTTCGAGCAAAGAATTTCAGGAGCCAGTTCACATCCAATATTTTTTTCTAAGCTTCCTTGAGAAGAAGGTACTTTTACTAGTTTCATAAGAATTAATTATTTTTTCCTTACAATTTTGATATTGCTGCCCCAGCGGATGTATTCTACTTCATCGCCGCTCTGCAAACCCTGAACATCTTTTGGTTTGTCAACATCGAATGGTTCAAAGCTTATAATATCCATTATTTGTATTTGGTTTCCCATTATAGCAACAACCTGTGCCATTCCTTTCAGAATAATTGGTACATCAACACTTGCATCTGTTGGTTTTAGTAAGTTCTTTTTTGTATCTCTAAAAACACCCATTGCAGTAACCCTTACTTTGGCTGCTCCGTGCTTTCCTGGTTTGGATTTTTCAGTGCTTTTAACCTGGCATGGTTCATCATCAATCAGAACATAAGAACCTGGTTTTAATCCACCAGCGTTTGAAAATTTTTTATCTCCTGCGACCATTATTAGAGAAAAGATGAATCAATTTAAAATAGTTTATGTGGATTTGGGCCGCTTATGTGGGAAAAGATGGTAATAAAGCTCGTTGATTTCTCTCCATTCTGCTTCAAGTTCCGTGATTGCACTCTTGTTTAGGCGTTCGTTTCTTTTTAAGGAATCTATCTCTATTCTCAGTTCACGTGTTCTTTGGATTGTTCTATCTAGAATTCTTTTTTTGGATTCAGGAGAAAATTTGGATTCCGGAATTTCCTGAATTGCTTTTAATAGTTCGCTTTTTCTTTTTGTAAGGTCTCTTAGTTGTCCACTAAGCTCTTGAACTTTTCCCAAAGCTTCTTTTTGTGTGACAATTTGCTGGATTATTTTTCTCTTTGTCACAATTTCCCTGTCAGCATTTGCAAAAAATTTGAGGTGTTCATCTGGTGTTTCTGGTTTGCTTGATTTGTGTTCTTTTTTTACTTTGACTCCTAGTTTTCCCAATAATGTGCCCAATAATTCTTTTTCCTTTACTAAGTTTTCATCTTTTCCAAATGAAAGTTGCCTGTCAATTACTGTTATTCGTTGTTGAAGTCCTTTGATTATTGGTGTTTTTTTTTCCAGGAGAAACACTGATTTTTTTAACGAGGGAAAGATTTTCAAGGCTTCTGAGTACAAACGAATGTGCTTTTGCAGCTTTCTCAGCTGCTGCTTTTAAATTGTTACCACTAGCATTTTCTACTGCTTTACTAAGACCATTGAATTGCAGGTATACATTTGAAAGAGCACTCATATGAGCATCCTTTATTTCCGTTGGAGGATTTAGAATTCCAATGTGGGATCTTGCACCCAATGCATTTTGCGGTATTACCGCCTTTGGTTTAAGTGGTCTTTTTGGTTCTTCAGGTTTTGGCATTATTTAAGTAACTTTTACATTATATTTAACTATTTGCCATTTCCCTAATCCAGTGGTTTTTTTAATTATAAGAACGTTCTTTATATTAGTGATTTTAGAATGAATTTACCTGTTGGAGAAGTTATAAGTCAGGGAGTTAATTTCAAGGAAGTTGACTCAAAAAGATTAATTCAAAGTCTTTATGAAAAAAGATTTTCCGGTTATGTTATTGTGGCTGTTGAAGGTTATGATGGTTTTGAAGAAGGAATGCTTCTTTTCAAACAAGGAGAAATGGTTGGTGCTTATCATGAATATGATTTGCATGGGATAACTATTTTTGGAGATGATTCAATAGCTCACGTTTTTAATTCTTTTGCGGCCGAATACATTGTAGGAGACCTTGTTTCTTTAAGTAATCAGCAGGTTGATCTTGTAACGGCTTTCAATGATAAGACTAAATTAGAAGCTCCGATTAACAAAGGGGATATTTTAAAATTGATTCCGAAGGTTTATTCTAATGAACTCGCCAAAAATATTTTGAGTGCAGTGGTTCATGAGAAAGATACTAGAAAAGATATTTTCAAAAAACTTGGTTTGAGTGGGTTAGGGGATTAAATGTTTAAAATAGCAAAAAGTCTGGTAAAGAAGTTTGCAACAAAAGTTTTAGACCTTGATGACACTGTCAAACCAGTTGGTCACTTGAAACTTTTTGAAGATTACTTGGATAAGTTTGATTTTGATACTAATACTCCTGATGTAATGAAATTTCTGGATGTTTTAAAAAAGAAGCATTTAGTTGATGATATTGTTGTTGCAACACAAAACGGAAGTACAGTGGTTTCAACTAATGGCAATTCTGTTACAAAAGCTGTTTCAGGTGCAGCAATGTTCAATTATATTCAGTCAGAGCACCCAAAAAGTGAATCTGTAATGATAAAGTCCAATGGTTATTGGAACATGATTTTTCCTGACAAGGACAAGCTTTACATTGTAAAGGCTTCTTCAGATCTTTCAGTAACAGAATTAAGGTCATTAGCAAAAGAAATTGATGCTTTTTTGGAAACCAGAAACCTTAATTAAATGAATATTTTGGCTTTTATTGGGTTTTTTTATGGGAAGATTTTTAATTCATAAGCTACTTCTATCTATAAATTCTAGTGATTTTTAATGGGAAGAGTAATATCTTTAATTTCAGGAAAAGGCGGGGTTGGAAAAACAACCATTACAGCTAATTTAGGAATAGCATTGGCAAAAAGAAATCTCAATGTTTGTCTGATTGATGCTGATATTGCAATGGCAAACCTTTCACTCTTATTAAACATGCAAAATTCTCCAATAACACTTCATGATGTTTTGCTTGGGGAGGCAAATATTCAGGATGCTGTTTATGATGGCCCTGCAGGAGTTAAGTTTATTCCTTCAGGTTTAAGCCTTGAAAATTATAGAAGGGTTGACTCTGAAAGATTGCAAAGTGTTGTTGATTCAATAAAAAACCAGTTTGATTTTATTTTGCTTGATTGTGCTGCAGGAATAGAAAAAAACGTAATGGCTGCAATTTCGGCTTCCGATGAAGTTCTTTTGGTTACAATGCCGTCTTCTCCCAGCATTGCTGATGTTCTGAAAGCAAAAATTACTTCACAAAGATTAGGCACTAAGGTTATTGGAATTATAATTAATTTTGTGCGTGGAGAAAAAGGAGAAATCATGAAGGATGATGTAATGAAAATGCTGGAGTTACCAGTACTTGCTACTGTTCCGTTTGATGATGAAATAAGAAAAAGTTTTATGCAGGAAAAAGTAATGCCGATAATGATAAGGGTTCCCGGAACTCCCGCAGGTATAGCAATCCAGAAAGCAGCTGCAAAAATATCAGGATTATCAATAAAAGTTGAGGGTAGCAAGAAGAAAGGATTCTTAGGCGGGTTTTTTAGTAAGTTGTTTTCAATATTCAAAAGGAAACCAAAATCAACTGCACAGGAAATTTTAGAAAAAACTAAAGAGGTAAAAAAATGAACAATTCAAGACCATTTGATCTTTTAAGTGATTCAATAGGAAAAGGCGTTATTGTTGAACTGAAAGGAAACGTTTCATTCAGAGGGACTTTGAAAGCTTTTGATGTACACATGAACATTGTTTTAGAGGAAGCAGAAAAACTTGAAAACGGAGAAACCAAAACCAAGTACGGGAAGCTGATTCTAAGAGGCGACAATGTGCTTTTGATTTCGCCTTAAAAAGTTTAAATATAGCCTAGTTCTTTTATTTTGTATGGGAAGAAAAAAACCAAATCCTAATTTAGTCAGTCTAAGGGGCGATGGTAGGGCCAGAAAGGTTCCAAGACCAGTGGCTCGGCACATGGTAAAAAGAGTAGAGGCAGATCATGCCAATATTCTTGGGGCTGTAGAACTTCTTGCAAAAGAAATAGAACAAAGACAAAAACACCCAATAAGAACAAAAATCAGAAATGCTGCTGTAAGAACCGGAAAAGCTCTTTCTTGGCGCAGAAAGAAGGAAAAAAATAAATAATTCTCTTATTACGTACTTTTTATGCATAAAAGAGCTAAGAAAGTGAAAAAAGAAAAAAAAGATTCTTCTGAACGCCATGAGCAGAATAGGGTTCCGGAAGAACTTTTCCGGGATTTTTGGGCTTTGGAACATCACCCTGTTATTGGTCCTCCTTTAGTTGATTTGGTTTCAGTTTCAATGAACCTTGTTTCAAATGTTAGGCATTATCCTGTCGCTGAAAGGAACAGAATATTAGCTCATCAAGTTAGTTCAGATATTATCCTTTCCCAGATTAGAAAAGTCAATTCTTTGATAAGAGTAATCAATAAAGGAAAACCTGAAAAAAAAAGAATAAGAGAAATAACTGTTGAAGAAATATTTTCTATAATTTATACTAGGTTGTAATCTCTGTTGGAAAACTAATCCCTGTTCTTGGTTCTTCTCAAATTCCCCTGGCCTCTGTTTCTCGCCAATTGTGTTTTTGCCCTTAACTCCTGCTGATGGTTTGCCCGTGCGGATGGGGTTGTTTTTCTTTTGATGCTTCCGACAATCCTTGACTTTCTTTTATTGAATTCCTCTTCGATTATTTGTAAAATGTCTTTCTCATAGGTTTCTATTGCTTTTTCAATTTCGAGGACAACTTCCTTGTTGCCCTCGCGCCTTGCTGATTTGAGTGCGTCCTTTAGCATATTCTTTTCAAGTTCATAATTTTTCTTTATCTTGGAGAGTGCGTTCGGGTGCATCTTGGCTATTGCCAACCTAAAGTCCCTTTCCCACACATCAAACTCGTCAGTGTATTTAAGAAGATTCAACGATATTGCGGTTCTGGTTGCTACTTTCCCATAGCCGTTTCCGCTAAATTCAGCCATCAGGAAACCCCTAGTAGTGTCAACCTTTTCCATATACTGGTTTTTTTTATTCGACTCAAGAATGGCTCTCAGGTTCGGGGCTTTCAGGCAGGCCATACCAAGAACTGCCACTCCAATCGCCACAACTGCTTTCTTCCCGCTTATTTTGCGAGAGGGTTGTGCCAGCAACCAACTGCCGACAACGCTCATTTTTTCCAAAGGTTTCCTTGCCGCCATAAAAAACGAATGCTTCCGGAATATAAAAATGCTTTGAGAAACGGATCTATTTTTCTGGAAAAGTGCACGGCACTTAAAATTTGTTGCGCTTTTTTTCCCAAAAATTGTGCTTAACGCTTTCGTTTCTCTATGAACTTCACGCCTGCTTTTCTAAGCGTCTTTTTAACGTGTTCAGCGCTTACTCCGTGTCTTCTAGCTGCTTTAACAATTTCTGTTGTGGAAGCAGTTCCAAGGTCCTTGAATCGTTTTTTTAATTCATACTCAGCCGAACCGATTTTTGGCGAGAACCAAGTTGGTCTTGCTTCTCCACTTTTAACTAACTTCTCTGCTGCTTCGCAAACCAAACCAAAACGGTAACCCGTGTAATTTTCAACGTTATCAAGTGAAACAGGTCTGTTTCTCTTTAATCTGTTTCTCATTATTGACCTTGTTTTCATTGATTTGCTTTTGTAAGGTCTCCAAGACAATGGTTCCGGTCGTTTTTCATCAAATCGCCTTGCCCTTACTCCGGGAACAAACGGTTCTGTCGGAGCAGTTCTTTTTGGCGAGGTGGCTTTTTTTGTCAGAGCAACTGGTTTTGTTGAAGCAACCGGTTTTGTCAGAGCAACTGTTCTTGCTGAAGCCGGTCTTCTAGAAGAAATAAGTTGATCTGCCATTCTTTCAAAATAAAAAACTCCAGGAAAAAACTTTTGCGGAACAAGGTTTCTGTGAATTAGGAACGTTGCAGCCTCCAAAACTTCCTCAACAGTTGCACCTGTTTCACTCGCGATTTTAGTGTAATTGGGTCTTCTCCTTTCCAAATAGTGGTCATAAAGAACATCTTTTAAAAAACTTAATCGGGGTGCATTGTATCGTTTTCCGCGAACTCGTTTTTTCGGCATAAATAATAGTTAACAGAAGACTATAAAAAATTGTTATAAAACAAAATTCCTTTGAAAAGCTGGTGCAAAGGGCTTGTGGTCTAGTGAGTCGTGGTTATCGTGTTTATTCCTTAGCTTTTCACTTGTGGAATGGACTTTGCGGGACTTGCACCCGCCGCCTTCCGATTGCCAACCGGATGTTCTAGCTGCCTGAACTAAAAGCCCATAAAGATGACTGCTTAACGTAAGATTTTAATAGTGTATTTTAAGTGTTTTTTTCATTCAAAATAACGTTTATATATATAAAACTCCCATAGTTATTCTGACTATTTTAGGGATTTCCCCATGGCTAAAGAAAAAATTCTCAAAGATTCAGTAAGAAAACTTTTAGGTTTAAACATTAGTGATAAGGAAATAATTGAAAACCTTAAAAGTGTTGGTGTTACTAGTGAGCAGGCTTTAACAATTCTGCAGGAAACTAAGGATGAATTGAGTGGTAGAGCTCCAAAATCAAGGGATTATGAATCAGAAGAAGATGAATCAGATATTTATAGTAAGGTTTATGATGACCTTGATGATGGTGACTTAAAAGCGCCTTTGATTTCAAAGCCGATTAATAATCCGCAGTACAATTCTTCTAGTTCTGGTGACGACATTTCCAAGTTGTGGGAAAAAGGAATCATGGCTACTGTTGATTCAAAGCTTGGGCAAATGGAAAGGATTCAGAAAGAACTTGATGATGTTCTTGATAAAAAGATTAAGGAAAAGATTGCAATTGAAACAAAAAAATTTGAAACAGTTCTTAATGCGCAGAGAGAATTAACTAACAATAAAATCGAAACCCATCTTGAAGAAAAATCTAATGAAATAAAAAAAGTTATTGAGTCAAGAGCTAACCATTTGGAAGATCTGAGTATAAAAGTTCAGGAGAAGGTTGCAAAGGTACAGGCTGAAAAAAAATTCAACTCAGAATTGCTTAATGATATTAATGAAAAAATAACAGGCTTAAATTCAGTTAAAAGTCAGATGATTTCCGATACTAATACAGCAATCATTGGTGCTGAATCTAAGTTTAATGAATTTATGGAAGAGTCAATCCAGAAAAGGGATGACATGGAAGCAAGAGTCAATAGGACTTTACAATTAGAATCCAAAATAACTGAAGGTTTGCTGGAAGATGCGAAACAAAAAATTGACGGCCTTAAATTAGAAAAACAGGAAGAATTATCTGAAAGAATCCAGAGGGAACTGGTTGAGTTTGAGGAAATGGCTGCAAAGGTTGATCCTCAAAGCATTAATGAAAGATTAGTGAAAATGAAAGAACTTGAAGGCCACCTTCTCAACAGACAGAAAGAAATCGATTCACTGGTTGATGCAAGGTTTACTGATTATAACAAAGAATTGATTGCTTTTAAGAAGGAAGTTAAACAAATAGAAGATTCTAATTTGGATGAACTGAAAAAACAATATGCGGCTAATGTTGATGATTTATTTGCAAAAAATCTTATTGAGTGGGATAAAAAACTGAAAGTAAAAGAAAAAGAAATCAATGCTTTGAAAGACCAGATTGACTTAGAAAAGTTCAATGCAACAATGGATTCATTGGAATTATTCAAACAACAGTTCCTTAACACGGTTAATAAAAGTATACAGGATTACAACAAGTCAAAGAGAGAATTAGCGCAGAGTATTATTGACAGGGATAAAGCAATCAGCAGTTATTTGAAGAGAATAGATTCAAAAATGCAGGAATTGACTGCTTTTGAGAAAAGATTTGCTTCAGAAGTAGCTGGTTTGATTGACAAAATTCCTGAGGAAAAAACTTCCAAAAAAAGTTCATCTAAAAACCAGAAATCCAAATAGAAGATTTAAAATACTGGAAAATTCATCTATTTCTGCATGAGCTTTTATTCAACCAAAATAATAGCTACTTTAGGACCTTCCAGTTCTGCTAAAAAAATAATAAAAAAAATGATCGAATCTGGAGTTAATGCTGTTAGAATTAATACTGCTCATGGTTCAATAAAAGATTATTCTGTGCTTGTTTTTAATGTAAGAAGTGTTTCAAAAGAAATTCCTATTATAGTTGATTTGAAAGGCCCGGAAGTCAGAATAAAAACAAAATCCGAGGTTAAAATAAAAAAAGGCCAGGAAATAGAAATTGGGTTTTCTTCAAAAGAAAACATTTATTTTGACAAGAATTTTTACGAAAAAGTTATAATAGGGAAAAAGGTTTTTTTTGAGGATGGTAGGTTTTCAGCAAAAATAATTGCAAAGCATAAAAATAAGCTTGTTCTGAAGTTCCAAACGAATGCTGTACTGGGAAACAACAAAGGAGTTAATCTTCCTGATTCAGAGTTGGGTTTACCTTTTTTGAATAAAAAGGATTTGCAGGTTATAAAGTGGGCAAAGAAAAAGAAACTCGGGTTTTTTGCACTTTCGTTTTGCTGTTCAGCTAACGACCTGAAAAATTTGAGAAAAAAAACAGGAAAGGATTCTGTTTTGATTGCAAAAATAGAATCAAAAGAAGGAGTGAAAAACTTCCAAAAAATTCTGCAGGAAGCTGATGGCGTTATTGTGGCGAGAGGTGATTTAGGTGCTGAGGTTAAAAGGGAATCAATTCCGCTTTTGCAGAAGCGCATGATAAAACAGGCTCTGAATGCGGGAAAGTTTTCAGTAGTTGCAACACAAATGCTGGAATCAATGATCGAAAAACCATATCCAACAAGAGCTGAAATAAATGACATTGCAAACTCTGTTCTGGACGGAGCTGATTGTTTAATGCTTTCAGGGGAAACAGCAATTGGGGTTAATCCTGTTGCAGTAGTAAAAGAAATGAGGAATTCATGCGAAGCTGTTGAAGAGAGTGTTCCTAATATGGTTACTATGAAACTTGGGAATAACGTGAGTGATTCCATTACAAAAACAATTTTCCAATTAAGCAAATATTTGAAAGTAAACAAAATAATTGCTTTTTCAAAATCAGGTTATACCTGTGAAATGATTTCAAGGTTCAGAGAACCAATTCCGATTATTGGTTTAACATGGAGCGAACGAACACTAAAAATTTTACAATTATACTTTGGTGTTGCTCCGTTGCTTTTGAACAAAAACCAGAACATGGATTCTAAAAAAATAATTCAATTAATTAAGAAAAAAAAATTACTGAAAAAGAACGATTCTGTTATTATTACAGGAAACAAATCCGGACAGGAACAGCACTCTAATTTGATTGAGGTTCAGAAAATTAGTTGAATCGGGATTAAAACTAAATATTTTAATACTAAAAGTTCGTTCTCTTTCTATGGCTGATCCAAATTTACCTGGAGATAACAAGAGACCCAGAATAACTTTTGAAGCGCGTATGGAAGTTCTTGACCTGATGATGAAAGGCGCGGACTTCGGAATGGTGATTAAGTGGCTTCTAAAAAAATATCCCAGGTCTTCAAGGGATTATTTAATCAAGAGTTTTCTTGGCGGGAAAGGTGTTCTTCAGCTTGGGAATTTATTTGGGTTGTCCAAAAAAGTTATGCTTGCGAAAAAAAAGAGAATGAATGAGTTTCATGATGCGCAGTCAGAAAGGACCAGAGAAATTAAAGCAAGGCAAAGGGTTGTCAGGGAAAAACAAGCAGTGAAAGCTCCTCCAGCAAAGAAAAAAGCCCCAGTGAAAAAGAAAGCCGCAGGAAAACAACTAAAAAAGAGGCCAAGGTGGAGAAAACTGGATTATACTGTTGTTTCTCCTGGATCGGAATGGGCTTCGAAAAAGGGTGAAGTTCTGACGTGGTTCAAAAATGGCAGGAGTATAAACTCAATCGCAAAGAATTCTGGTCTTCCACGAGAAACAGTTTCAGCCATTATTAGGGAAAGAATTGAGGATTGGAAAAGAGTAAAATCTTTTTTGGAAAGAGACAAAGCAAGAAACAAGAATCGATTACAAGAAGTTAGAGGAAAATTAAGGTTATTGAGAAGAAAATGAGTGGGCCCGGGCAGAATCGAACTGCCGTCTCTACCATGTCGAGGTAGAATCATAACCATTGGACCACGAGCCCACTGAAATGAATTTTACTGAGAAAACTTTAAAATGCCTCACATATTCTTTGTATCAACACAAGTAAGAGAATTTTTCTTTTTTAGGGTTTTTGATTCTTTTTGAATTATTTTACTAACCTTAGTAATTCTTTCTAATTGTGAACATGCATTGCAGATTTTTCCATTGGATAAGTTTCCGCATTTTACACATTCTTTAATATTTTCATTTTTTTCTTTTTCCATTTCAACAAGTTTTGGTTTTAGTTCCCTGAAAGAAGCTAACAGTGAATATTTAGTTCCTGGAACAGATTCTTCTAATTCATTAAGCATTTTCCTGTAATGGTTTCTTTTAGCCATCCATGAATATGGGCAGCATTCTTCAGAATAATGTTCAATTTTATTTAATGCACAGTAAGCAATAATTTCTTTTTCAGGGGTTTCGTAAAGCGGTTTTATTCGCGGAACCATTTTTGGTTTCTTTGGGCCTGTGATTGGGCCTGATCTTGCAACAGTCCCCAAATCATTGTTGAAAAAACTCATTGCAATACTTTGAACTTCATCATCAAGATTATGCCCTGTTGCGATTTTATCTGCTTTAATTTCCAGTGCTTTTGAATTCAAAAACTGTCGCCTGAAAACCCCGCAAAAACTACAAGTACTTCCTAATTTAGAGTCTTCGTGAATTTTTTTCATTATGTCTTCCATGTTCAAACCAAATTCCGATTCGAAAGAAACAGTGTGATAAGGAATTCCATTTTTTTCACAATAATCAATTCCGACCTGCATGCTCTTATCCCTGTAACCTTTGATTCCCTCATCAATCAGAATCGCTTCTAATTGAATCTGGTTCTCGTAAATCTTGTTCAGCAAATGCAAAGTAACCATTGAGTCTTTTCCCCCGGAAACACCAACAGCTATTTTCTCACCATATTTCACAAGCTGGTTCATTCTAATGGTTTTCCGAATCCGTTTTTCAAAAAAATGATTAAAATGTTCCTTGCAGAACCTGTGCGGTCCGTAGCCTATGAAGATTTTGGCTTCTTCTGAGCACTTGTCGCAGTTCATAATAATTGCTTTTATTGAAAAACCTTTTTAACGGCGGCGCCTCGGCATTGGCCTTGGTTTTTCTCGTTCAATTCTTACTTTCCCTTGCCTGATTTTGTCAACCAGAACTCTAATATGTTCTCTGGATTTAAGAGCCATTGCAGACACCATTCCATCTAATCTGGATTTGAGTCTTGGAACTTTTTCACCTTTTTGCTCTGCGGCTTTTATTTTGGCCAATACTTTCACGGCGTTGTCAACTTCTTTATCTGATACTCCGAAAAGTTTTACCCGTTCATGCTTTGGCGTGTTTACAAATAAGTTGTTTATTTGACGTGTAGCCTGTTGGTTTGATTGATGAGGTATCTGCAAATTATGGTTATTCATTAAATGAAAAAGCTCAATTTTGAGCAATATTTCTTCATGTTTTGGGTTTTTTACAAGTCCTTTTTTATATGCGTGTTCCAACATTATCGGTGGCGATATTACTCGCTTATAATTACCTAAGGTAAAATAAGGTGACAATTCTCCTATGTGTATTTTTCTTCCCGTAGCTTCCATTATCGGAGGCCATAGAGTAGCCCATTCTTTTCCTGAAGGCTCTCGGTTATGGACAATGAATTCAGCAAGTCGTTCAATCGCACTTTCAACTGTGTGTTTTACCATGAATAAATATTGATTTCAGTATTCTTATTGTTTTCTCGTGTTTGAAGTAACCTTTATATTCCTTCTCTAATAGTTATAATTGAGTAAATAGCCTACTTTTAGGTGTTTTTTTATGAGTTTAACTAAGCAGATAAAGGCAACCATTCAAAAAGAAGTCCAGAAGTCCAAGGAAAAGGATTATCCATATGCAGAGCTTTTCAGGAAAAAGGTTCTTGCTCAGAGACAAAAAAAGGCTTCTGTGGTCAGAATTGATAAACCTTCAAACATTCCAAGAGCAAGAGCTTTGGGATATAAGGCTAAGGAAGGCTTTGTTATTGCTTTAACAAGAATCAGAAAAGGTTCAGGAATGCATAAAAGGCCAGCAAGAGGAAGAAGGCCTAAAAGAATGGGAGTAAAGAAACTCACCAGAAGGATTTCAAGACAGGTTATGGCTGAACAGAGAGCAGGAAGAAAATACCCTAATTGTGAAGTAATGAACTCTTACTGGGTTGGGGTAGATGGAAAGCATACTTATTATGAAGTTATTTTGGTTGATGTTGCATCACCAAGCATAAGATCTGATAAAGAAAGAAACCAGATTGTTTTCAACAAGCACACTAAGAGGGCTGAAAGAGGCTTGACAAGTGCTGGAAAGAAATCAAGAGGGCTAGTAAAAGGAAAAGGCCACGAAAAGAACTTCCCAAGCATAAGAGCAAAAGGAAGAAAGGCGAAGTGAAGAAACCATTTAACTACTTTTTTCTCACTAAGTTCTCACTATGAACCTGAATTTAATCCAGTTTTCGGAACTACAAGATATTGAAGAGCTATCCGAAAAGTTCAAAGATGAAGCGGTTATTGTTGCAAAGGATTTTTCCGAAACTGAATTGAAGGAATTCAATTCCAAAAAAAGAAAATCAAAAGTAAAATTATTCTCTTGTAAAGTTCTTGAAAAAAAGGATAATGCTGAATTGCAGAAGTTCAGAAAGTTAGCTGATTTTATTGCGGTTAAAGGTGGAACCATTGAAATGAATTTCTGGGCTGCAAACCAGAAAGTTGATTTGCTTTTACAGCCATTCAGCCAGAATAAAAACGTGTTTGATTTGGCAACAGCAAATGTTCTCAGAGATAATAAGGTTTTCTCTTGTTTTTTGTTTAATGAATTTTTAGAAGCAAAAGGTTTTGGTCAGACTCAATTAATGAAGAACGCAATGTTCTGTTTAAAACTAATTGAAAAATCAAAAGCTCCGTTGTTGTTTGTTTCAGGAGCAAAAGAAAAGCAGGAAATGAGGGCTGCAAAAGATCTTAGTTCATTTGGAGTTTTTTTGGGGATGAAAAAGGAAAATGCTTTGAAAGCAGTTAGAAATAATTCTGAAACTTTTTTGGAGAGAGTAAAATGAGTGAAATGAAACTCCCAAGTATGGAAGAATGCGAATCTTTAATACAGGAATATAAAGTTCCTGATCACATTAAAGCTCACACTGTTGTTGTGCGAAAGATTGCAAACTTTTTAGCAAAAAAAATTTTCGAAAACGGAAAAGAAATTAATCTTGATTTGGTTGATAAAGGAGCTTTGCTTCACGATGTAATGAAAATGTATTGCATTGAAAATAATTGCAGACATACTGAAAAAGTAGCGGAAGTTTTAATACAAAAAGGTTATCCTGAATTTGGAAAAGTTTTAGAACGCCATGGTTTGGATGAAGTGAACAAGTTTGATGAAAATACTTTAATTGAAACAAAAATTATTTGGTATTCTGATAAGCGTGTTAATCATGACAAGTTAGTTTCATTAATTGCAAGATATATTTATCTGAAAAATAAGTACGGTTCATTAAATGATGGAAAAATGAAACAAATACTTTCAACAGAAGAAAATGCTAAAAAAACTGAAAAGGAAATATTTGAATTAGCTGGCTTGAAAAGAGATATCTTGGAAGATGATTTAGATGGCGGATAAAAAAAAATCATTGAAACCGATTCCTCCGACATTGAGGGGAAAGAAGCGTTACGTGAAATTTGAATTAATCAGTGATCAGACTTTGAAAGAGGAAAATGTCAAAAAAGCTATTTGGAGCATTTTTAGGGGTGTTTTTGGGGAAAAAGGAATAGCTGAGCAAAAATTATGGGTTGTTAAGTGGAATTCTGTTAAAAATCAGGGAATTCTCAGATGTTCGCATACAGAGGAAGAAAATGTGAAAACAGGGTTGTTATTTTTGAAAAACGTGGATAAACAGGAAACAATTCCCTTAATTCTCAAGGTTTCGGGGTCTTTGACCAAGTTAACAGATTGAAAGTTCGCTTTATATATATTACTGAGGAGAAATAGATAATTAATAGAAAGGAAAAAGTGATCTTTTTTGTATCCAGTTTCTCAACCGGCAAACTATGATAGGGCAGCGACAATGTTCAGTCCTGACGGCAGACTCTACCAAGTAGAATATGCGTCAAAAATCGTTTCACAGGGAACAATGGGGGTTGCATGCAAGTATAATGACGGGGTCATTTTTGGAGCTTTTAAAAAAATAAACAGCAAATTGCTTTTACCGGATTCAGTTGAAAAGATATTTCCAATTGATCATCATATTGTTGCGGTATCAGCAGGTCTTGTGGGAGACGCAAGAAGATTAATTGGTAATGCAAGACAGAAAGCTCAGGAAAACAGGATGTATTATGAAGAAGCAATTCAGATTGAAACTCTTGTAAAAGAAGTTTCAAACGTAAAACAGGTTTTTACACAATACGGTGGAATGAGACCGTTCGGAGTCTCTCTGATAATCGGAGGAGTTGACAACACAGGAAAAAGGCTTTTTGAAACAGAGCCTTCAGGTGCACTTGCAGAATACCAAGCAATTGCAATAGGAAAAAACAGGAACAAGGCAATGGAATTGTTCGAAAAAGATTGGAAAGAAAATATTTCAAAAGAAGCAGCAATGAAATTGCTTTTGAAAGCTCTTGAACATGGTCTTGATGAAAAGGAAAAGTTTGATGTTAATAAACTGCAGTTCACAATGGTGAACGAATCCCGTGAATTCAAACATATTACTCAGGAAGAATTGAAGGGTTATATGAATCATAAGCAGTAAAAAAGAAGGTGTTATTTCAAATGGTTAGAACGGAAGATGCTGTGATTGCTCGGTATGAGCGCTCAGGCGAAAAATTCGAGATACTCGTGGATCCTGATTTAGCAATGGATTTGAAGCACGGAAAAGAAGTCAACTTTGATGACTTGTTGGCAATAGACACTGTGTTTAAGGATGCTAAAAAAGGCGAGGATAAGTCAGAGGAAAAACTACAGGAAGTTTTTAATACAACTGATGTAAAAGAAATTGCAAAAAAAATTATTTTAGAAGGGGAAGTACAGTTAACAACTGACCAGAGAAGAGCAATAACAGAAAAAAAGAGGAAGGAAATTATTACATTTATTTCAGCAAACGCTATTAATCCGCAGACAAGTGCGCCTCATCCTGTGCAAAGGATTGAGAATGCATTGGAAGAGGTTAAGTTTAATGTTGACCTTAACAAAACAGTAAAGGAACAGGTCACGGAGATTGTAAAAGAAATTAAAAAAATACTGCCAATATCAATGGAAAAAATGAAAATAGCTGTAAAGGTTCCTGCACAATTTTCAGGAGCAGCTTCAGTTATTTTACACAAGTATGGTCTTGAAAAAGAAGAATGGCAGAATGATGGTTCTTTAGTCGCAATATTAGAAATTCCTGCAGGAGTAAAGCAGGATCTCTTTAATGAGTTGAATCATTTGACTCATGGCGATGTTGAAACAAAGATTATTGATGATAAGAGGTGAAATCTATTGGCTAAAAGAATAGTAATACCAGGAGAACTGGTTACCGAGGAAAGAAAAAAACTGGGAAGCCATGTTTTTGTAAGAGAAGGAAAAATATATTCAGACGCGATTGGATTGGTTAATGATGAATCTGATTTTGCATCTGTAGTACCATTAGAAGGAAAATACCTGCCGCAAGTAGGAGATGTGGTTATTGGGGTTATTTCCGCAGAGAAATTTTCAGTTTACATGGTTGACATAAACAGCTTCTACCCTAGTGTAATTTCAAAAAGAGATTTGAGAGAAATTTTAAAACCGGGTTCAGTTGTTTCAGCAAAAATAATGAAAGTAAATGAATTAAACGAAGTTGATCTTGCAAATCCAAGGATTTTCTTTGGAGGAGAAATAATCCAGATAAGTCCTGTAAAAGTTCCAAGAATAATAGGGAGAGAAGGATCAATGTTGAACATTCTGAAAGATGGAACAAAAACCAGTATTATTGTAGGGCGTAATGGAAGAATCTGGGCAAAAGGCGGAGACATTGAATTGTTAAAAAAAGCAGTCAAAAAAATCGAAGATGAGGCCCACCTGAGTAATCTTACAAACAAAATGCAGGATTTTTTGAAAGTAAAACCTGCTAAAAAAAATGAACAAGAAGGTGAAAATTGATGGCAAAGAAAAAAGAAGAAAAAATTGTTTACGTTGACTCAAAAGGAAAAAGACTTGACGGAAGAAAACAAAATGAATTAAGACCAATAAAAATTACTGCCGGAGTAATCCCAAGAGCTGATGGATCGGCTTATTTAGAATGGGGACAGAACAAGGTTTATGCAGGGGTTTATGGTCCAAGAGAATGTTTACCAAAACATTCTGCATCTCCATACAAGGCAATAATAAAACTCAATTATAGAATGGCATCATTCAGTGTTCCTGACAGGAAAAATCCTAGACCGGGAAGAAGGGAAATAGAAATTTCAAAAGTATGCGGAGAAGCACTAGCAAGAGCTGTTTTTGTGGAAAGATTCCCTAACACACAGATAGATATTACTGTTGAAATAATTGACTCAGATGCAGGAAGCAGAATTGCTGCACTTACAGCAGCTTCAGTAGCATTAGCAGATGCAGGAATTCCAATGAGGGATATGGTTTGCGGAACAGGAGTCGGAAGAGCAGGCGGAAAAATCATTGTTGACTTAAACAAGGATGAAGAAGACGCTCCAGATGCTGTTGATATTCCATTGGCAATTTTGCCAAACTCAGAGGAAATAGTATTGCTTCAATTAGACGGAGTTATAAGCAAGAAAGAATGGCAGGAAGCCTACAAAGCCGGGGTAAAAGCTTCAAAAGAAGTTTATGAAATCCAAAAGCAGGCACTAAAAGAAAAATATGCCGATACGAAAAATGAAACTAAAAAAGCAAAGAAAGGAGTTGAGGCCAATGAATAGTTCTTCAGAATTATGGGATTTAAGAGTAGACAAAGTAATAGCTGACCTTAAAAAAAACATAAGGGCTGACGGAAGAAAAGTTGATGACATGAGACAAGTTGTTATCACTGAAGACGTTAGTCACAATGCTAATGGAGAAGCAAGAGTAAAACTTGGAGAAACAGAAGTATTAGCAGGAGTCAAAATGATTCTTGGTGAACCATATCCTGATTCACCAGATCAAGGATCAATCAGCGTTGGAGCAGAATTACTTCCGTTTGCTGACCCTGAATTTGAAACAGGACCTCCAAGAGAAGCTGCAATAGAACTCTCCAGAGTTGTTGACAGAGGAATCAGAGAATCAGGGGCTGTTGATTTCAAAAGCCTGAGTATTGTAGAAGGGGAAAAATGCTGGATTGGGTTTGTGGATATTTATCCATTAAACAATGATGGTAATCTTTTTGATGCGTTTGGAATAGCCTCATTGAAAGCACTTCAAGGCACTCAGTTACCAAAAATCGAGGATGGAGAAGTAGTTAAAGGAGAATATGCGGGAAAAATAAAGCTTAATGCACAGCCTATCCTTAATACATTTGCAAAAATAGGTAATGTTGTTGTGGCTGATCCTACTATTTCAGAAGAAAAAGCAATGAATGCAAGATTTTCTGTTGCTGTGACCGAAGCAGACAATATAACTGCTTTCCAGAAAGGTCTATCAGGCTCTTTCAGTGTTTCTGAGATAGATACTGCAATAGATGTTGCTTTGAAGAACAGCAAACAAATAAGAAAGTTACTATAGGGGAATTAATCATGGGAGTAACAAAAAAAGTAGGAAGCACAGGCCGTTTCGGCTCAAGATATGGAGTAGGCATAAGAAAAAAACTACTCAAAGTAGAAACATTGCAAATCCAAAAGCAGAAATGTCCTAATTGTGGTGCTCCTGCAGTCAAAAGAAAAAGCAGGGGGATTTTTGCGTGTAAAAAATGTGCACATGAGTTTGTTGGCGGTGCATATTTACCAAAAACACTTACCGGAGGGCTTATCAGCCAAATGGTTTCTCAGAAAAGATTTGTCCCTGAATCAATAGAAAAACTTTCTGAAATAAAAGAAGAAATAAAAGACGAAATAAAGGAAGAGAAAAAGAAAGTAAAAAAAACAAAAAAGAAAGAGTCTAAAAAACAAAAAACTGATGCTAAAAAGGAAGTAAAAGAAGAGAAAGCAAAAAAGAAAGAAGCTAAGGAAGAAGTAAAAGAAAAAACTGAGAAAGAAACTGATGTTGAAGGTGAAAATTAATGTACCTATGTTTAAACTGCGGAAAAGAAGTTGCAACTCTCCCTAATGGAGCTATAAGATGCCCTGGTTGTGGTTACAAGGTTTTCTCAAAAATAAGAGAACCAATCACAAAAACAGTTAATGCTCGATGATTTTCATGGAAGTTGAAAAGCAATTTGAATTTCCTGATGATAAAACAGCAGATGCTGCTTGCAGAGCAGTTTCTGTAGAACTTGATAATAAGTTCCAAAAACGCTCAAAAACCACTATAAATACCAATAAAAATGTTGTTTTGCTCAAAATAAGTGCTGAAGATGAATCAGCAATGAAAGCCTCAGAATTTACTTTCACGAGGCTGTTAGAATTATGTAAGGAAATTTCAGAGGTGAAAAACAAATGACCGAAGATATAAACACAAGCATTCAGGAATTTGAAAAAAGCAGAATTCAGTTATCTGTTATTGAAAACCAAACTCAGAGTATGAAAATCCAGAGTCAGGTAATGACAGAGGCATTGGAAGAACTAAAGAACAATAAAGAAGAGAAAGTATACAAGGCAGTTGGAAACATTTTGATTTTAACTGATGCAAAAAAAGTCGGAAAGGAACTTGCAGAACAAAAAGAAACAATCGACTTAAGGGCAAAGACACTGAAAAAACAAGAAGAAAATTTAATGGACAAATTAAATAAACTAAAAACAGAGATTGAGAAAGCCCAAGCAGGAAATGAGGAAAAAAAAGAGGAAAAATAAATGCCTCTTAACAACCTCTCTCCTTTATTCGGGAGAAGAGTATTAATCCTAACTCATGCAGGGGCTGATGTTGATTCGCTGGCAAGTGCTGCAGCAATCTATTTTTCATTAAAAGGAAAATCCAAAATAACAATAGGCATTCCTGATCACTTAAATTTAAACGCAAAAGCTCTTGCTAAAAAACTCAAAATACCTTACAAAATAAATCCATCATTCACAGGCTTTGATGTTTTATTATGTGTTGATTTTAATAAAAGTAAAATGCTTGGATCTTTACAAAAAAACTTTTTATTTTACGATGGGGGGAAATTCCTTATAGATCATCATTCTGAAGAAAAGGAAGTAATGGCTCCTAAGAAAAATGTTTTTGCTTCAAAAAAAGCAATTTCCACAACAGAACTTGTTTACCAATTGTTGAAAAAAACAAGGGTAAAAATCCCGAAAAATGCCTATGCGTGTATTGCTTCAGGCATAATTACGGATTCTGTAAGTTTCCACATTGCTGATTACAGCACTTTTAAGATAATGGCTGAGGTAATGGAAAAGGCAAATTTGCCTTACAGAGGCATTGTGGATCTTTTCTCAACCGAAATCGATTTTTCCCAGAAGATTGCTTCATTAAAAGCAGCGAAAAGAGCTAGGATTTTCAAGTCAGGAAAAGCAATAATAGCAATCTCTGAGGTTGGTGCTTTTGAAGCTGATGCAGCTAACGCTTTGATAAGAATTGGGGCTAATGTTGCTTTTTGTGGTTTTGCAGAGAAAGGAACAATAAGAATAAGCGGTCGTGTGAATAATTCCTGGATGAACAAAAATAAATTTGATTTAGCAAGAGATGTTTTTAATAAATTAGAAAATTACTTTCCCGGAGAAGGCGGAGGTCATCAAGGGGCTGCTGGGTTTAATGGCAAAGGAAACAAAATCGAACCCATTCTCCTAAAGTGCGTTGATTTAACCCATAAGTTTATTTCAAAAAAAGAAAAAGCAAATTTAAAGGAATATACTTAATTTTTCTTTTTTGTTTTGCTTTTTGATGCCTTTCTTTTCTTTTCATTTTCTTTTATTTTTTCTTTCTCTGCTTCAGTAAAAGGTTTTGCATATTTTCTGTACTTGGTTTTTGCCCAGTGCTCAGGCTGTTTTTGTCTTAGTTTAAGTTCTTCTTCAAGAAGTTTTTTCCTCATTTCCTCGGAAGCATTTCCCAAAACCATTGGAATCGAAAAGTATTGTATTTTTCCCGTATTTAAACCAGTTGGTTTGTTCTTCAATTTTGGTTCATTGTTACGGGTTTTTTGACCCAAAAAGGTGGTTTTTGTTGCAGTGCGTATCCAGAAAAAACATGTTTTTTTAAAGAAAGCCAATGATGTTTTTCTTATGGCGCGAAAAGGGAGACCCGCAAAAAAAGCCGTAGCCAAGGCAAAACTCGGAGCCGGGCAAGCAAAATCATCTTATACTTATTCCGAACCTCAACTTTTTGTCATAGAGCGATTCATTAAAGAGCATCCTGAGTTGCCATCGCAACTGGTTCACAGGGGAGAAAGGTCAGCTGTTTACTTTGACAAGGTTGTCAGGCTGTTCCACGCCCATGTGGCCCTTGAACTCGTTGGGAAATCAGAGTATGCTAGAAGTATATACGAAAAAAATTTGGCTGTTCGTCAAAAAGGTTTTTCCGAAGAACAATTAACCCTAATGGCATTGCAGCCGATTATGAAAACACAAGAGTTCCAGAGAAAAATCCGCGAAAAACTTGGCAAACTTTCCGAGGATTACAGGAAAAGAGACAGTCAATAAATTATTGTTTTCTCTTCCCCGTAGAGACAAACCAAATCACTCCAAATTTTTTAATTTTAAAAAACAATAATCGCAAATAAATTTTTCCTTAAAATCTATTCCTGCATCATTTTCTTCATTGCATAAAATGCAATTCCTTGGATTATCAAGAACCCTATGACGGTTTGCCCACTCATACAAAAGTTCCCAGTTCATCCATTTTGGCAGAACCATTTCTTTCAGAACAGTTTTATCATTCTGCTGAATTCTTTTGAGCTGTGTTGGAAAAATTGATTTTCTCAGTTTTTCGAAATAATCAACTCTTTCTTTCTGGCCATGTCTGAGAAACTCTACCATTTTCTGTTCCCAAGTATCCATGTAAAAACAACAGTTTTTTGGCTATTTATTCTTTCTCATTGCGTAAAAAGCTATAATTTTCACAAATATATGGCTTTTTTGCCTTTTTTTGTATATTGGGATTATATTTAAATTTTGGTTCCAAGCTTATTAATGATATGAAAAAAAGAACTTTTACTGTTATAATTGAAAAAGATGAAGATGGTTGGATGGTGGCAGATGTTCCTGAATTACAGGGTTGTCACACTCAGGCAAAGACAATGAGTGAGTTGATTAAACGAGTTAAAGAAGCTATTTCTCTTTGTCTAGAAGAAGAAAATGAAGGAGCGAGTAAGAGATTTGTCGGAGTGCAGGTTGTCGAGGTGTAAATCCTTGGCAAAAAAAGTCACTCCAAGACAATTACTTAAGGTTCTTAAATATCTTGGTTTTCAGGAAATAAGAGTTGCTGGGAGCCATCATCGATTTTCTCATAATGATGGAAGAAAAACCACTGTTCCTATTCATGGTAATGAACCAATAGGTTCAGGATTGCTTAATAAAATAATAAAACAGGATTTAAAAATCACTAAAAAAGAATTTGAGAATCTATTGCAAAATTAAAGATAAACAACTTTCTTCCCTTTTTTGATTTTTTGCCTTTCAGCATACTTGATCAAATAGTGAGCTGTTGATTTTGAGATTCCTGTTATTTTTTCAATTTCTCTGAAAGTACGATTATCTTTATTCAGTTCTATTATTTCAGAAATAGTCTGTAAATTAAGTTCAATAGGCCTGCCTCTTGCACTTTCAATTACTAATTCAACCCCAGACTCATTAATTTTTTTCTTTGCTTTATTGCTGAGCCTTTGCTTTGCACTTTTAGTAATGTAAATAGTGCTTGCTCCGTTCTTCAGAACCTGTTCCAGTTCTTTTTCTTTTGGTGCTCTTGTAAAATGTATTTTATCCATAACAGAAACCTTCGTTAGCGAGGGTACACCTCATTACATTCGGTAGGAATATCTACTCAATTATGTTACGCGTAACATTTTTAAGTAAATTCAGGAAGAATTCTTCCAGTATTATAGGTGTTCTTTATGGATTATAAATTTGATTCTATTTTGGATTCTCTTGAATCCTTGAAAAATGGCGAGCTAATTGTTCTTGTGGATGATGAGAACCGTGAGAATGAAGGTGATCTTGTATTATCTGCTGAAAAAGCAACTGTAGAGAAGCTAAATTTTATGGCAAAAGATGCCAGAGGTCTCATTTGCGTACCTATTACTACTGAAAAGGCTTCTCAATTGGATTTACCAAGAATGACTCAAAACAGGGATAGGTTTGATACTCCTTTTACTGTTTCAGTTGATGCAGCTTCAGGAGGAACAGGAATAAGCATCAAAGACAGACTTCTTACAATTGAAACTATTCTTTCAAAAGAATCAAAACCTGAAAAACTTTGCAGGCCGGGGCACGTATTTCCATTAGTGGCTAAAGAAGGAGGCGTCCTTCAAAGACTAGGCCATACTGAAGGGGCTGTTGATTTAATGAAGCTTGCTGGTCTTGAGCCTACTGCTGTTATTTGTGAAATCCTGAATGATGATGGTTCTATGGCAAGGCTTCCTGATTTAATGGACTTTGCAAAAAAGCACGATTTGAAAATTGTTACAATAAAAGATCTGATTCAGCACAAACTGAAAGATGGTTTGCAGGTAAATAAAGTTGCTAATGTAAATCTTCCAACTGAGTTTGGAGATTTCAAAGCAGTTGGTTATTCTGATGTTATTGAAGGAAGAGAATACATTGCTTTATTGAAGGGAAATGTTTCCGGAAAACAAAATGTTCTTGTGAGGGTTCATTCCGCATGTTTAACTGGAGATGTTTTTCACAGCAAAAAGTGTGATTGTAATTCTCAATTAGAAACTGCTTTGAAAATGATTGAAAAAGAAGAACAAGGGGTTGTTCTTTACATTCCTCATCATGAAGGAAGAGGGATTGGTTTGTTAAACAAATTAAAAGCTTATGAATTGCAGGAACAGGGAAAAGATACTGTGGAAGCAAACTTTGCCCTTGGTTTTCCAATGGATAAAAGAGATTTTGGAATGGGTGCACAAATTCTGGTTGATTTAGGTTTAACGACAATAAGATTAATGACAAATAATCCGAAAAAACTTAAAGGATTGCAGGGTTTTGGTTTAGATATTGTTGAACAGATTCCGATTAAAACTGATTCTAATGAGTATAATGGAAAATACCTTGAAACAAAAAAGCTTAAATTAGGCCATTCCCTTTAGGATTAAATGGAATCAAAAATAGCTGTTCTGGGTTTAATTGTTGCTTCTTTAATTTGGGCAATAACCGGGGTTTCATTCAAAATTCTTCTTTCTGAGGGGTTATCTTTTGCGCTTATTCTTTGGGTTATAGTTATTTTTAGATTTATTAGTGTTGCCCTGATTTCTAAATATAAGAATTTTAAACATGAGTGGGTTAAGGATACTAAAGAACTGAAAATTATTTTACTGAATGCTTTGTTTGCATTAGGTACTCCTGTATTATTTGTTCTTGCTTTGGAACAACTTAATCTTTCCACTGTTTATTTTATTGTTTTCACAGCTCCTGCATGGGTGTTGGTTTTTGCAGTGTTTTTCCTTGGTGAGAAACTTCGTTTGAAAAAAATTATTGGTTTGCTGTTGACTTTGCTGGGGGTTTATTTTATTGTAAATCCTGAAAATATCGGGGTTAATGTTGGTTTCTTTTTTGCTTTGTTGGCTGCATTATCTTTTTCAGGAGACATAATAACCGGAAGGGAATTGAAGGATTATCATTTTCATACCGTGGCCCTTTATGCAAACGGTTTTCAGGTAATTGTTCTTACTATTGTCACTTTTTTGTTTTTTGAATTCCCTTCATTTAATCATCCTTTTTTGTTTCTTAGTGGTTTGATTTTGCTTGGTCTTTTCAGAGGATTGGCTTCTGATTTTTATTATTATGCGTTGGAAAAACTGGAAGCATCAACTGCATCAATTATTACTCTGGCTGAATTGATTTTTGCATCATTATTAGCATTCTTGATTTTGAATGAAATCCCGACCCAAACAGAAGTAATCGGTTATGGATTTATTCTTGTTTCCGGATTGTTGTTAATCCTTAGAAGATCAGACATTGAACACTTTGAATATTTAATTCATTTGAGAAGAAAACATTAGTTTCTGCCATGCCAGAGTAATTCAATACTTTTTTATAGCATAAAAGCAGTATATACTGTTTAATGAATAGTAATTCTGGCAACCCAGATTTAAGTGATAAGGAACAAATGGTTCTTGAATTGGTTAGAGAGCACTGGCCTGTTTCTGCTTTGGAAATTGCTGAACACTTTAATGAAGATATTTCTTCCCGTGAACACAAAAAAAGACATTCAACAAATTATTCTTATTACTTAAAAAAATTAATAAGCAAACGATTAGTTCTTTCAAAAAGAATAGGAAACGCTCTTATAGTCTGGCCATTAGAAGTTGAGGCTTACAGAGCAATCCATTCAATAATCAACAGTGGTAGAAATGCTGAATAGAATAAGAGGTGATTTTTTTGCTTAATTCTTTTTACGATAAATTCATTTTCACCCACCGTTGCGTCGGTGGGGTGCGCGTACTGTCTTCGCTTGTGCTCGACAGGACTTACTTGCTTTGCTCAAGAGGTGTTCCTTTTGCTTAACAGTTTTTACGATAAGTTCATTTTCACTAATGGTTTGAAGTACAAGCACAATAATTTTTATCTGATTAATCTTCCGTTTGTTATTCTTCCTGTTGATGTATTAATTGGAATTGCTGAAGTGAATGATTCTAAATTAAATAAGGAAATTTATTATGCTATAAAAAATTCGATTAAAGGTTCTTTGAATAAAGAGTTCCAAATAGATTTTGGTATTTCAGGGGATAAAGGTCTGGAGTTTATGGAAACTTATTTCACTGCTTCCGGTTGGGGAAAGTTACAGAGAACAAATCTTGACTTTGAAAAAAACAGAGCCTTAATTTCTGTTGAGAATTCTCCTGTTGCAATTAATTCCACAAAAGCAAAGTTGCATGCAGATTCTTTCATAAGAGGGTTCCTCGCAGGAATATTTTCTATTTACTTCAAAAAAGACGTTGAATGCGTAGAAGTCAAATGCAAAGCCCTTGGCGAAACCCATTGTGATTTCATAGTAAAACCAATAGAGGAATTCAACTTCGAAAAGAAACTGGTAAGGGAACAGTTGAAAGTTGAGTAGGATTATTTATAGTTAGAGTAGCGGTTCTATTATTTCTCTTATTTTTTGTGCGCGTTTCCTTATTTTTTCCGTGGCATTAAATGAAAGCCCTATTCCATAGTCAGCCTGGCTTTTGAAAGGCATGATTGTTTTGTATGCCTGTTTATATTCCGGGAAATCCGTTCCAATATATTTTGACAGTTCATTAAAGTAAGACGTATCTAAGTGGTGTTTGTGTGAAGGTATTTTTTCAAGAAACTTCTGGCAGGCTGCGTTATGATAGTTTATTACAGAATTTATGTAAAGGTGTGCTGCAGTATGGTCCTTACCTTCATCAAAAAGATTTTCTGCAGAATCAAATCTTTCGTTTGCCAAATCCAGATGTTGTTTGTATGTGCTCAAGCCACTTTTCTCCCTTTATTATTTTTCCATCGGTAAGAACATTTTTTATGAATTCATCTCTTTCTTTTATACGTGAAATCAGATCCTTTGGAGTAATAAATACAGGTGAATATGTTACTCCTGTTTCGTGTGAAATTTTTACAAGTTCTTCCATTGCGTTTTCTGTGGTGTTGTGTTTATCATTTTCCAGCACAATTACCAAATCCATGTCTGATTTGCTTTTTGAGTCATTTCTGGCACGGGATCCGAAAACAATGACTGCCATTACTTCTTTTGCGGTTAATGCTTTTATTTTTCTTACTTTTTTTATGAGTTCTTGCTGGCGTCCGGCTGCCTTTGTGAACATTTGTTCTATTTCAGGAAGCAGGTAAAAACGCCTATTCATTGAAACCATTTTGTTCCTGCCTATTTGCCTGCAGGAAACAAGATTTTCATCTTCCCAATCAAGAATTAGTCCAGAAACAGTCGCCTTTGGGAGACTGCAGAGCCTGGATATGTCTGAAATGGAGAACGATGCGTCCCTTGCAATGAGTTCCTTTAGAACTATAATCTTTGATTTTGAATCCATTATCTGCATAATTGTCATACAAACCAATTGTTCACAATACTGAACATATGTTCATAGTTTCGAACGTTTTTAAAGGTTATGTTTTGTCTTTTGGTTTTCTTGTCTAATAGGTTTTATGTGTGCTGCTGAAAAGTTGGTGTTTGTTGTGGTTAAAAACAAAAGGAAGGGGTGTATTGCCGGTGCGGGTTTCAGTCCACGGCTGTCAGAAAATTGTAGAAGAAAATCATCATCCCTGTGAAAGCGTATAAGTAAAAAATGAGGAGAATGATTCCTATAAGTACAGTTGCGCCCAGCAATATTTTGAAAATTAGCCTCATAAGTATCTTTCCAGTGTTTCTAGGCAGTTTTCTATTGCGGTTTTTTTGAATTCCTTTAAGTGTGTGCTTAAATTAGTGTTTTTGTCAGTCAGTTGTTTTATCAGTGATTCCTCAATGCGGCTTGGAGAAAAGCTTAACGTGTCAATTCCGGGTTCTCTTAGATAAAGTGCGGCTCCTGCCTTGTAAAGTTGAATGTCGTTTTGGCTGTATCCTAGTTGTTGTAAAATGTTTGTGTCATTGGCTCTTAGAATATTTCCGGCGCATTGAAATTGGAAGAACCAGTCTGCTTCACCTTGAAAATAATCGTCCACTACCAAATATAATGCGAGTTTTTCAACAGTGTTGTTTGGATTGACCTTGTAATTTTCATAAATGCTTTTCTCCATTGATTGGTTGTCATTTGCCCAGACTGAATCTACTATTAAGTGGGTTTCAAACCCTGCGATAAATGGCATTGATGTGCTGCTTGTTTTTAGTGCTTCAAAAATTGATTGTTCTCCTTTGGGTTTGTGCGTTTTTTCTCGGGGTGTATTGTGGATGTACCTAATATCCGGGGCTATTGCGCCGAAAAAATAATCATCAATGTTTTCGTGTTTTGAAATAAAATTTATTTTTGAGAGTTTTTTCATGACAAGGTTTGCAATCCACTCATGGGTTAAAAGTCCGGCCATATTCAGAACACCTATTTAATCATTGTGCTATTTTGAAGTTATAAATTGTTTTGGTGCAATCTGCTGAACGATTAGTTGAATGATTATTAGTTCTTTCACTTGTTAATCAGTTTGTTCTGCTGTTTACTCCACTTTTTGTTGGGTGTTTTTTTGAGCCACTTGGCATACATGTCCACGAATTTGAGGCGTTCTTCACGGTTACGCTTTTTTTCTTCTTCCATTTCTTCAAAGTCTTTTTTTGTTAGTTGCGGTATTTTTTCCATAGAATATTCTCCGCTTGTTTTTCAACTTTTAGTTCTCTTATATGTTTTGTGAGCAAACTTGTATTTAACTTTTCTTCAAATGTTTGGTAAATGTGCCGTGCGTCCTCAAAATCCTTGTCCGAGCCAAGGTAGAGTTTCAAAATGTTGTGTTTTGGTTGTGAAAAAATCTGTTGTTTGATAAATCAAATTCAGAGAAAAATACAGTATAGTGCTTAAAGTAGTGGTGCCGTTTTTGTATCAATTAAGAATTGTAGTCTTGCTACGATTTCGAAAAATCAACCATTTGGTTGATTGTCAATCAACCGCAGGTATATTAATACTCAAGATAAGGTTCTATCCGCGAGCAAGTCTGTTTCTAATGACGAATCCGTATTTGTAGGTTTTTGTTATGTCTGGTTTGCTGGCTCCATATAATGGCGATATAGGTTTGGTTGATTTTGCCACAAAATATAAGGTTTATGAATTCTATGGGCAGACAAAAAATGATGTTTTGGGCGGGGGCAGGTCGTCCTTCAACTTCCCAAGTGTGCAGAAAGATTCCTTGAAAAAAGCGGTTCGGGAAATGCACGACAATGACCTCAAGTTCAATTACACTGTGAATTCCATGAGTTTTGCCAACAAGGAATTCGACAGGGAAGTTCAAAAGAGGATTTTTTGTCACTTCAATTTTCTCAAAAACCTTGAAGTGGATTCCATAACAATAGCAAACCCGATGCTAATGCTTTTTGTAAAGGATAACTTTCCTGACTTTAAAATCTGTGCGTCGGTGGTTTTGGATATAACCAGCCTTGAGGAAGCAAGATTTTACAAGTCATTGGGGGTTGACAGAATAATTTTGAGCAAAAATTTGAACAAGAATTACAAAAGAATTAGGGAAATTTCGGAAAATTTGAATGTCGAAATCCAGCTAGTAGTTAATGACCCATGTCTGCATCAGTGTCCCATAAGAAACTACCACAATCTGACAACAAGCTTTTCCTCAATGGGTATTGTGAATTCCTCGGAGTATTTGAGTTTTTGCACTTTAATGTGCAGGAAAAGAATGCTTGAAAATCCCGAAGAAATTGCAAAAGCCTCATGGATAAGGCCCGAGGACATGCAAATTTACAGAAACGCAGGAGTTAACAGTTTCAAGCTTGTCGACAGAAAAGAGTCAACTTACTGGATAAAAAGAGCTATAAAAGCATATTCAGGTGAAAGCTATGACGGAAACCTTGCAGACCTTTGCAGTTATTTTTCTCCGGTAAAAGGAAACGGAGAAAAAGAGAATAACCATCTTATTTTAATGCAGGATTCGGATGCAAAGTTTTCATCTTTCGAACAAAACAAGAACAACCTGCGTTTCAAGCCCTTCATTGACAACAAGAAACTCGGCAAATACTCAAAGGCAATGATTTTCGCCGAGTGTGAGCAAAAGAGTTGCAGTGACTGCGGCCTGTGTAGAGAAGCGGCAGAAAACACAATCAGTATTGAAAGTACACAAAAAGAAAAAGTGCTGCACAACATCCTTCTTATTTCCAAAAATCTAGGGTCAACAGAATTTTGGGGGCATTGAATGCCTTATACTTTTGTTTACGGGGAAAGAAGATCAATCATTAATCTTGAAGCAAATATCTTCACATACATCAATAATAAATCTATTATTGGAAACGAGTTAAACAACATAGCATGTTACTCAGAAAACAATTTTGTAGAAGTTTATTATGATTCAAAGGAAACAGAAAAACAATCTAAAATATCTGAAAAACTTTTAAGTATAGTTTATTCAAAAAAACTTTTTAAAGATGCTGATAACGCTGCTGGTTCGCTCAATCACTTTTTGGAAAAAATAAATGGTCAAGATTTTTCGGAGGCAAAAAACGAGGAACTCTTAAAATTGTTTGAACGCTTCTTTTATCTTTTGTCTAATGTGTTTTCCTATTATCGGTTTTCCAGGCCAGAATTCACTGATTCTCTGAAAGAAAAAATATTAGCGGAGTTCGAGCCACTTGGTTTGGGTGAAAAAGAAATCGCTTGCCTTTTAACTCCCGTAATCGAAAATCAGATTTTGTTTGAAAAAAAATCTTTCAGAAAATTAATGGAAAAAGGAATGTCCGAAAAAAGTCTTGTTGTTCACACTAAAAAATTCCCCTGGCTTTTCCCTAATACCTACAAACAAGTCGCAGCAATAAATTACTTGAAAAACAGGTCGAAGAAATTTTCGGTTGATTCAAAAAAAGAAGTTAAAAATAGGTGTAGTATTGCAGGGAAACAAGAAGAGATTGTTTCCAAATATGGTTTGTCTGAAGAATGTGTTAATATTGTGGCCTTTCTCAGAGATGCGTCAATTTTACGGTTGGATTTGAAATGTGCTTGGTCGGGAAGCGAGTTTATGGCTCTTTCTTTGTTGGATGAAATAAGCAGAAGAATAAATCTTAGTACTGCGGACGTTATGTATTCTTACAGGGAAAAAGAAATAAGGGACTTTCTGGAACACGGAATAAAACTTCCCAAAGAAGATGTTTTAAGTAGAAAGAAAAAATATTTTTATCACTTGAAGGATGGTAGGACAATGTTTTATTCTGGAGGATACGCTCCAATTATGAAAGAGGAAGAATTAACCATGATTCCGAATGATAATTTTGTGGTTGGCAGAATTGCTTGTCCTGGTTTGGTGAATGGGAAAGTAAAAATTGTAAGCAATGAAGGAATAGAAAACATTTCTAAAGAGCTTGATAATTTTGAAATCGGCAGTATTCTGGTTACCACAATGACGCATCCTAACATGGTTCTGCTTTTAGAAAGGGCTTCTGGAATAATAACTGATGAGGGGGGCATAACTTCTCATGCAGCTATATTGGCATTGGAAATGAACAAACCCTGTTTGGTGGGGACAAAGTTTGCCACAAAGATATTTAAGGAGGGGGATTTAATTGAATTGGATGCAAATAAGGGGAAGGCATCAAAAATATGAGTTAAAATTGCT
>JBDRLP010000042.1:0-39399 GCA_043812975.1 Candidatus Iainarchaeum sp.
CAACAAACCTCTACCAATAGGCGTATTACATTCTCGGTTATTAAAAATCGCTTCACACATAACCGCATTTGGAGAACTGGCTTTTGTGTTACAAAGAGGACAAACAGGATTAGCGTCAAGCTCCTTAATTTCTTTTTTTTCACTCAAACCATGTTCAGCGTCAATTAATTCATCACCTTGACTTTTGGTGAAATGAAAATAGGTTTTTTGCCCAACATTAGAACCTGGAGCAAAGTTCAACAATCTGGTTGCAACAGCCGAAGTATATTTTCCGAAAAGGTAACTTGCTCTCCTGTGTCTGAAAATCCAATGCGGTCTTGCTTTTTCTTTTGGAATTCCAGCTATATTACAAACCACTTTTACTTCTTTTGTGATGTTTGCACTTGTCCACGGCTTTTCTTTCTGTGTTAAGAACAGCGGAGCATTGTTAAATTTGCTTGTTGCTCTTGAAGGATGTTCTTTTGTAACGTACCTATGCAATATTTCGGCACACTGTACTCCGTGCCAATGAGCTGAGCCTGTTTTGGATGTACCATCTATGTCAAAACTAACAATTTTGCCTGTCTCTTTGTTTTTGTTAAAAGTTATTTGGTGAATTAGTGTTTGACCAAGAGTTTCTTTTCTGCAACCGAGTTCCATCCCCGTCATTAGCATTACATAAGTTGCTGTTCCTCTTTTTTGTGCAGAATTTCTGAACTTGATTGCTTCATCTTCATTTAGTAACAGGTTTTTTTGGATTCCGACAGTATTTTTTTTCTTGTCACCCATGTTTAATTTGGATTCTAATATTCTTGTGTACTTTCTTTCACTTGGTTCTTTATCAGCATCCAAAAAACGAAGTAACTGTTTCCAAACTTTAACATAGTCTCCGAGTTGTTTGTATTTTCCTTCTTTGATTATTACTTATTCGCCTTTTTTGTTTTTGGTTGTTACTTTGTACCCTTTTTCTTTCATGTCTGCAAATAGGTTTTGGAATTCTTCTAGTGTAACGTGATCTAATCTTTTTTCATATTTTAGTGCTAATACTTTTAATCGGGTTAGGACTGTGTTTCTTCTTGTTGCTGTGCATTCGTTTATGCTGTAGTATCGCTTATAGAAATCAGTTAGCAATTCAGTGTTACCGTGATTTACTTTTTTCAGATTCTCTAATGCTTTTTGCACTTCATTATCTATGTTTCCGTGATAGAAATTGTATATGTTTTCCTCGTTCATTTAAGATTACCCCCACTTGGTATATTAAAAACCTGTGGAGTAATGAACTAGGCAAATTTTGCCCCCAACGGGATTTGAACCCATGTTACTGGCTTGAAAGGCCAGTGTCCTTGACCGGGCTAGACGATAGGGGCCCACAGTTGCGGCTGTGGGGTACGCGTACCATCTTCGTCCCCTACGGAGACTCGATGCTACTTACTCCACTTCCGCAATATCTTTAAAATGAAGGTTTTTAATAGTTTCACTAAATGATTAAGTAATAACCTAATAAGAAAACGTTTTGTAAATTGTTTTTAAAACTATGTAAAGGGATTTGAAAATGGCATTATCAGCAGTAGCAGCAAAAAGAGTGTTTGAAGACGTGTGGATTTGCATGCATTGCAATGCAAAAAATAAAGGCCAGAAAGGGAAACCTGCAGCTAAATGCAGAAAATGCGATTCCAAAAGAATGAGATTAAAGAAGAAAGGAAAGAAGAAAGTAGGCTAAATAACCTGCTTCAACCTGTTTTTCAGCCAAAACAAGCCCACAAATAACTTTAATTAAACATCAAATACCAATAATCAATATGAACAAATACCTTTCAATGTTAAGACCACTAAACGGAATAATCTCTATGTTTGGGGTTTTCACTGGTTATTCAATAGCACAAAAAGCATTCGTATTTAATCTCGAACTTGGAATAGGAATGGTTGCTGCTTTTTTAATCACAGGAGCAGGAAATGTGATTAATGATTATTACGATGTTGAAATTGACAAAAAATTGAACAAAGCAATTCAGCAAACTAAAGACAAAAAATTACTATTTTATTCAGGAATACTTTTTGCAGCAGGAATTTTAATTTCATTTTTGCTGAATATTCACGCATTTGTTATTGCAATATTGATATCAGTTCTTTTGATTGCTTATTCAACAGCAATGCAAAAATACAAGTTTTTGGGAAACTGGGTCGTAGCATTAGGAACCGCACTAACACTAATCTATGGAGCATCAATAATTCAGAATTATAATTCAATTTTCATACTTGCAGGATCAGCATTGCTTGCAAATGCAGCAAGAGAAATAATAAAAGACACTGAGGACATGAGAGGAGATTCCGGAATCAAAACCACGCTCCCAATGCTTCTGGATTTTGGTGCAATTAAAGCAATAATAATGCTGCTTTATTCACTTGCAATTATTCTAGCTGCATGGGCATGGGTGCTTGGATTTATGAAAGGTCCCTACTACATTCTTTTAATGCTGGCTTCAGGAATTTTATTTTTCAATTCATGGAAATTTTTAATAAAAAAGAAATTCAGAACCGCACAACAATACTCTAAATACGGGATGATTGTTGCATTATTAGCTTTTCTGGGCGGGATACTTTGATTCGAGAACAAATGATTTCAAGAGTAGTATCCGCACTTAAAAAAAATGATTTTCACACCGCAACATTTTTCGGGTCAAACACATGCTTTGATTTAATCGCAAAAAACCAGAACATTACTCTTGTAATAAAAATTTATGAAAACATTGACTCAATAAGAAAAGAACAGGGAGAAGAACTGAAAAAATTAGGGCAAACAATAAATGCTACTTGTTTAATCATTGGTGAAAAAACAAAAGTGTTCAGCCTGAAAGATGACACGGTTTATAATAGATATAATATTCAGACAATAACTCCAAAAGCATTTGAAAAAGTTCTTGATCATGAAACTTTACAATCAAAATATTTCAAGGGAAAATACATTGTTGATATTGATTTTAATGAACTGAAAAGAAAAAGAGAAAAACTTAATATTTCACTTCAGGACCTTGCAAACAGAATTGGCGTTGCCACTGACACCCTTAATCGGTTTGAAAAAGGTTCAAGCACTTCTCTTGAAACAGCAAAAAAGCTTGAACATGAATTAGATGAAAACTTAGTAAAGGAAATAAATATTCTAGGAACACGCCCGTACAAAAAAGATTTTGACGAGGAACCAAATGAAAGACTACTGGAAAAAATGCACGATATAGGTCTGAAAATGGCATTGTTTAATCATAGTCCTTTCAAGGCAATCGGATCATCAGATCAAAACTTGTTTATTACAACCGGAAAAGGGAAATTTGATATTCCAAAAAAAGCATTTGAACTGAAAAAAGCAAGCACGGTTGTTAATTCTGATTCAATAATTGTTACAACAGAATACAAGTACAAAAACATTGACGGTGTTCCGATTATTGAAGAATCTGATTTAGAAACAATAAGTAAACTTAAAGATCTTAAAAAAATTATACGAGAAAGAGAACAGGGATAAAAATGGATTTTGAAGCAGAAAGAAAGAAACTGGTAGAATACATTTCCGGATTTGCAGTAACAAGTTCAGAAATAAAAAAAGCAATATCTGAAATTAAAAGAGAAAATTTTCTTCCGGAAAACCTGAAACAACATGCTTACGATGATAATGCTGCTCCAATAGGACATGGACAGACTATTTCTCAGCCATCAACAATAACAGTAATGTTAGAGTTGCTTGGTGTAAAAAATGGAATGAAAGTTCTGGAAGTTGGTTCAGGCTCAGGATATGTATTAGCATTACTTTCAAAATTAGTTGGAAAAGAGGGTAAGGTTTATGGAATTGAGTATTTGAAAGAACTTGTGGAAAATTCCAGAGAAAACCTGAAAAAAGAAAAAATTAAGAATGTAGAAATTAAGCAGGGAGACGGTTCATTAGGCTGGGAAAACAAAGAATTTGACAGGATACTCATCAGCTGTGCATGCCCTTTTGTTCCAAAAACACTTTTTGACCAATTAAAAGAAAAAGGCAGAATTGTAGCTCCTGTTGGAGATCAGGGAACACAAATCCTGGAAATTTTAATGAAAGAAAAAGGAAAACCATTCAAGAAAAGCTACGAAGGCGGATTGTATACTTTTGTGCCATTAAAAGGCAAGCACGGTTACTCAACAAATTTATAGTTTGTTTTTTTCAGATTAACAAATGCTTTTCCTTTCCCGGTTGCCGGGATTTTAAATTTGGCTTCTAAATTTTTACCGTTCTTTTTTGCCTCAACCAAAACATAATCACTTACAAAATTTTTTACAAAAGAATTTTTTGGTTTGGAAAATATTTCCAAAGACGAACCAACCTGTTCTATTTTACCTGAATTCATTACAACAATTTTATCACTTAAGAAAAATGCTTCATCAATGTCATGTGAAACAAAAATCATTGTCAATCCGGTTTTATTTTGCAGTTCTTTCAAAAATAATTTCGTTTTTTCTTTCAACGGAGCATCCAAACCATTAAGAGGTTCATCAAGAAGAAGAAGTTCAGGTTGAAAAGCAATAGCTCGGGCAATTGCAACTCTTTTTTTTTCACCGCCACTTAAATTATTAACTTTTCTTTTTTCAAAACCTTTAAGATGGACAAGTTTTAGTGCTTTTTTTACTTTTTTTTGAATGTTTGGTTGCTTTTTCATCCTGATTCCAAAAGCAACATTTTCAAAAACATTTAAATGAGAAAAAAGTGAATCTCCCTGAAAAACAAAACCAACATTCCTTTCATCTGCAGGAAGCGCAGTTACATTATTTTTATTGAAAAAAATATTTCCTGAATCAGGTTTTTCAAGTCCAGCAATTGACCTTAATAATGTTGTTTTTCCTGAACCGCTTGGACCAACAATACCAGTAAAGGAACCTTCCTGTATTTCAAGCGAAAGATTTTTCATTTCCCAATCAGGATACAAAAGACTTATTTTTTCAATTTTCAGTTTCATTAAAACACACTCTCATCTTTAGAAAAATATTCTATTGCATAAAAACTCAAAAAGCTAATGGAAATAAGAACAACCCCCATAGCTGCAGCTGCAAACAAGTCAAAAGTTGTTAAAAGTCTGTAAATATAAACAGGCATTGTGGCATAAATGCCATCATAAAGAAGAAGTACTAAACCAAGTTCTCCAAGGGAAACTGCAAAGCTTAATGCAAGAGAAACTAAAAGAGAGTTCTTTATTCTAGGCAGCTGTACAAACTGAAAAACCTGTAATTCATTAGCACCCAGAGTTCTGGCTGCATCAAGACTTTCAGAATCTATCCTACTTAAAGCATTATTAATGACCCTAAATGCGAACGGAAACGCAAATATTGCATGCCCCATCGCAATAACCCACAGCTGACCTGTTCCAAAGCCAAGCCAGTAACCAGCCCCAAGGGTTATTACAGAAACAGCCACTGAAGCACTTAGAAAAACTCCGGAAAACCTTATTCTGGTCTGTTTAAGGGAAGCCAGGAGCCCAAAAAAAGTTGCAATTATTGAGGAAAAAAAGGCAAGTAGAAGGCTGTAGGCTATTGATAAAAGCGGGGTTGTTCCTAACAAGCTGACAGTGCTTGGAAACACAATTTTTTCAAAAGCTTTCAAAGAAAATTGCCCAAGTTTTTGGTCAAAAAAAGCAAAAAATACTAAAGAGATTAAAGGAAGAACAATGAAAGTTATTCCTCCGAGAATTAGTAAGGATTCACAAAAACCTTTTGCAGAAGCAAAGTTTAATTTTTTAGGTTTTTCAATATTCAAAGAACTCTTTATAGCATATTTTTTCGAAAAATAAATATAACTATAACCAACAATGCTTAAAATCAAAAACTGAAAAAATGCAAGTAAAGCTCCTATTTCAAAATTAAAGTTTCTTGTTATCTGTCTGTAAATTTCAACCTCAAAAGTTGAAAACTGCAAACCCCCAAGAGTTAATACAATGGCAAAACTCATAAAAGTATAAATGAAAACCAAAGAAGCACTTGCTGCCAGAGAAGGAATTAATTGAGGCAGAGTTATTTTGAGAAAAACCTGAACTTTATTTGCGCCAAGGGTTTTTGCTGCTTCTTTCATTGTTTTGTCAGTGTTTTCCCATGCATTTGAAACAAAACGCATCACTATTGGAAAATTATAAAAAGTATGAGCAATAATTATTCCTGAAAAACCATAAAGGAACTGCACGTGCTCTTCAAAACCCAAAAAATTTTTAAGGAATAAATTAATCCACCCGTTGTTTCCGAAAATTATTACAAAAGAAATAACAACTAAAATTGAAGGAAACACAAAGGGAATTAATGAAAGTGATTTGAGAACTTTTTTTCCGGGAAAATCTCTTCTTGCTAAAACATAAGCCATTGGCAGACCAATAAGTACTGCAAAAAAAGTTGAAACACTTGCCTGGATAAAAGAATTCCGAATAAGGAAATTATTTTTCACTAAAACTTCTGCAAAAACAAAAATTGTTTCGGTTCCTGAAGCCAGAGCTTTAAACAGGACTAAAAGTAAAGGATATAAAAAAAATAAAAAGAAGAAAAGACCAAGCAAAAGCTTGGCAATTACCCGGATTGCATTATTTTTTCCCATTCAGAAATCCATTCCTCTTGCTTTTCATCAATTAACTCCGGATCTAATTCTAATTGATTTTTTGGCTGCAAAGCATAATCCTGAAATGCCCGAGGCAGTTCAATATTTTGATTTACTGGGAACATGAACTGTTTGAAAGGAATCTCTTTTTGGAAATCTTCAGTTAAAGCGAATTCGATAAATTCTTCAGCAAGTTTTCTGTTCTTTGTCCCTTTCACAATCCCCATACCTTCTATTTGCACATAATGCCCTTCTTTAAAATTGGCTGCTAAATATGTGTCAATTTCCTCAAACTCAGCATAATACGGAGGAGAGGTTCCATAACTCAGATATATCGGGATTTCTTTTGCTGCAAATAAACCAGCAGATTCATCCCAACCATCTGTTACAGTTAGAATGTTTGGTTTGAATTCATTCCAAAAATCCTTGTAACCAGGATCTCCATAAACGGCTATTGTCCAAAGCAACAAACCTAATCCAGAAGAAGAGGTTCTTGGATTCTGGATTGCTATTTTATTTCTCAGGCTTGAGTCAAGCAAGGAATCAAAACTATCCAGTTCAACATATACTGCTTCTGCATCATAAACAAATGCAAAATAACCATAATCATACGGAGTCAAATAGTTTTCCTGTGAAAACTTTATTTTTTCAGGAACAATTGACACATTGCTTGGAGTAAATTCTTCCAGAACACCATGCTCTAAAGCATCAAAAATCAGACTATTATCCAGCCCAATTACCAAATCTGCTTTTGGATTATTTTTCTCAAGGATTAATGCACTTAAAACCTGCCCTGCATCTCCCTTTGAAACCATGTTTACTTTACAGTTACATTTCTCTTCAAATTTTGGTATAACCTGTGGTCCTAAACCATACTCTGAAACCATTGAATCATAAGTATAAATAGTTAAATCTCCGGTTGCTTGTTGTTGTAAACACCCTGAAAAAATAATAAGTAAAAACAACATTGCTGTTAAAATTTTGTTCAAATCAACTCGCCTCAAAGAAAGCAAGAAAGTGACTATTTAAAATCAGAACCATTTTCTAAAATGAATACAAAGTAATGTTCCGTCTTTGAACGTAATTGAAACTTTTTTCTTTTTAAATTCATTACTGATGCCAACCCCTGTTCCAAAACGAAGATTATAATTTTCAAGCTCATATTTGAAACCTTTCAAAGTGAGCCCGCTCACATCTCCTTTCAAAGGGAATAATGAAATTGTTTCATGCGGAACTCCCTGAATAAATAATTTTTTAGGAATCAAATATATTTCCTGATTTTCGTGAATTATTTTTGCTTTCACATTTTTTGGAACCTGTGTTAAAATGAAAACATTTATAAGAGTCATATCTGCCCTGCTTCCAAGAGCTCCCATAATAATAATTTCTTTAAAATTGTTTTCAATACAATAATCCAAAGCTAGCTCCAAATCAACCTTGTCTTTTTCATGAGGAAACCTTATCATTTCCACTCCTTTAAATTTTTTTAACGCATTTTTTGAAATAGAATCCATATCACCTATAATCAAATTCGGTTTGAATTTTGTTTTCAATAATTTGTTTGCTCCGCCGTCAGCACAAACAATAAAATCGTTTTTAGAAATGTGTGAATAAAGATGTTTTGTATTAACACTTCCATTACAAATAATTACTGCTTTTTTTACCATAATCAAAAAGCACCTCAAACAATTAATTAATTGTTTGTCCCCATGATTTTTATGAAAACAATGGATTATGAAGAAAGCAAGGAATGGCTGTATTCTTTAAAATTTGCCATGGAAGGATTCAAACTGGACAAAACAAGAAAACTTGTTAAGCTTGCAAAACTTGATCTTGCAAAACTGAAAACAATTCATATTGCAGGAAGCAACGGAAAAGGATCAACAGGATCATTTATAGAATCGATTTTGAAAGAACAAGGTTACAAAACTGGACTTTATACCTCGCCTCATTTGGTTGAACCTATTGAAAGAATGAAAATCAACGGGAAAAACATTTCCAAAAAAAGGTTTGTTCAATTAGCCAACTATTTCAGAAAATTAATAAAAAAAAATAATTTCAGGGCAAACTATTTTGAAGTAATAACAGCAATGGCTTTAAAGTATTTTATTGAAGAAAAAATTGATTTATTAGTTGCTGAAGTTGGTCTTGGGGGAAGATTAGATTCAACTAATGTTTTGGATGGAATGATTAATGTTATAACCCATATTTCATTAGAGCATACGCAATATTTAGGAAAACGTATTTCAAAAATCGCAAAAGAAAAAGCAGGGATAATCAAGAAAAATTCAACAGTAATTATCGCAAAAAACAATCCCGGGTTAAAGCAGATTCAGGCAAAAGCAAAAGAACAAAAATCACAAATAGTTCATCCTACTTGGATTATTAAAAATTCAACAAACAAAGGACAGGAATTTGAATTAATAAAACCTGAAAAAATACCAAAATTAAAAATTAAAATGCTTGGAAAACACCAATGTGAAAACGCAGCAATTGCGGCAACAACAGTACTTTCCTTACGGAGCAAGGGTTTTGAGGTTTCAGAAAAAAGCATCAGAATCGGGTTAAGAAAAGCATTTTGGAGTGCTAGGCTTGAAATAGTAAAGAGAAATCCGATAGTTCTCCTCGATGCAGCTCACAACCCTGAAGGCTGGAAAAGACTATTTGAATCCCTAAAAGTTTTCAAGTACAAAAAACTGATTGTTGTTTTTGGGGTAATGGATGACAAGGATATTAATGCATTCAGAAAATATTTGAAAAAAATAAGTTCGCTAATCCTTACAAAATCAGATTCATTCAGGGCAGAAGAGCCAGAAAAATTAAGAAAAAAATTTGGGAAAGGGGATGTTATTGTTCCTGAGAAAAAAGCAATTAAACAGGCACTTGCAGAAGCCGAAAAAAAAGACCTTGTTTTAATTACCGGTTCAATTTATGTTGTTGGAGAAGCAATTCAAAACATTTAAATACCTTCTAAAACATCAGTTAATTATGCAATCAAGAGACTATTACTTTGCTTCTCTTTATATTTTAGCTTATCTAACTTTGGTTAGAATTCTTGATTTTCTTTTCTCATTTCTAAGTTTTGATATAAAGTATACTGACATGTTTGGCACCATTAATTTTACAGTAATTGCTTCAACACTGTTTTTTGTTCTTTTAAGCATATTTGCAGTGCATCAAATTTTCAAGAAAAAGATGATTGGATTTTATTCAGGATTAACACTTTATGGTTTATGGGTAATTTCAACTATAATTTTATTGATTTTTTATTCAACCCCTCTGCTAGGTTACAGTCCTGACTGGTATTTGATAGGGCCAAACATTGTAAGCCTTATTACTACTGGCGCACTACTTTACATACTATTAAAATCAAAAAAAGAATTTAAGTAAAATCAAGACCACTGCCCAAGAGTAGATTGTTTTGTTTTTTCATCAAGTTTTTCATACAACTTATTTACTGCATTGGAAACTCTTTCAGTTGAGAAATCATGTTTGTCACAAAGAAAGTCAATAACCTTTTCTTTATCAGGAAGACCAAACTTTAATGAATAAGCATCTATTGCTTTTGGAGTTTTAAAAATTGCCTCAACAGCTTTGTAATCAAACTCAGGTTCAAAACCAGTTTCCTTAATAATTTTTTCAAAAGAATCATTTTCCTTAACAAGTTTCAAAGCAGTCTTGATTCCCACTTTAGGAAACTTTTCATTAAAATCAGTTCCAATAAGAATTCCAATCCAAATAAGTTTTTCTCTGGTTATCTGATTTTCTTCCAGAACTTTTTCCAACAAAATCTTTTCAGGTTCAACATCCGCATAAATATTTTTTCCCGGGACTTTTCTTTTCCCAGTAACTCCAATATTTCTGTAAAGCAACGGAGCACCAAAAAGTAATGCATCATAATCCTGACTTACGCAACCATCAAGCTTTTTGTCAACAACCATTGAAACAATTTGTGCTTCACCATCACTCGGCGCCTGAACAACAGGAAAACCCATTAAGGAAACTAATTGTTTCGCATCCTCAATCATTTTTGGTTCAAGTTTTAATGCACGGCTCCCGAATTTTTTTGCTTCTGCTAAATCACCTTTCTCCAAAGCTTCCTGATGTTTCACAATTGCATCAGTTCTTATTTCAGTTCTTTTCTTTATTGTTTCAGCTTTCAGTTCATTTGGTTTTCCATCAAAAACAAAAACAGGTTTCACCCCTTTATCAACAAGATTAATTGTTCGGTAAAATAAACCGGTTAAATGAGAAGTAACATTTCCTTTCGAATCCATTAACGGAGTTCCATCCTGACCCCTTATGCTGGAAAGAAACTGGTAAATAATATTGTAAGCATCAAAACCAAGAGTCTTGTTGTTCAATTGATTAAGAGAAATATTTTCCCGCGAAACTATATCTCCAATTGCTGTTCCCATAGCAATAGTAAGAATATGGTAATTGTTAAAACTCTATTCAAGACATTATCCAGCCAAATCAACAAATCAAAAGTCTAATATATAACATCTTATATAAGATATTGGCATCAGGTGTTGAAATGAAGCATTATTCTCTTGTAATTGAAGAAAAGCTGGTAAATCAAGTAGATGAACTAATCAAAAAACACGGTTTATACGCAAGCAGAAGCGATTTTATCAGGGATTCTGTAAGGCAAAGACTGATTGAAATAAAGAAGCTCCTCGATGAAGGAGAAACCACAATAGTTATTGAAAAGCCAGCGACTGAAAGGAGTCCCGAAGGGGAGAAAGCGGAAAAGGAACACTTTAGAGGCGTTCACTAGAAGATATTTATGTCCTGCCACGACCAGAGGTCCAGGACGGCCGTATTCCCTACAGCCGCGGGCCTGCGGCTTGAAACATATGTCTCAAGCCATTTCTTATAGACTTTTAACCCCTTTTACACAAATTCCTATTGATAAACATGGTTCAGATACAGGATAAAGGCAAAAAATTCATTTTGTCATTTTCTGACGAGGAAACAAAAAATCTAAAGCTTAATAAAAACAGAAATTACGAACTTACCAAAGCAAAAGACGGCTTATGGGTTTTGATTGAAGGCAGTGAAAATTCTGTTATTGATGATGCTGAAAAAAAAATAATTGGCCTTCTAACAAAACTTTCATTAAGTGAAAAAGTTGAAGGAACTTTTGAAAAAAATTTGAAACCCGAAGATTTGATAAAATTCAACCAGCTTCTTAAAGACAGAAAAATTGAAAAGTTCAAATTAAATGAGTCTTACAAAAAAGCAGTTTACCAGCTTGCTGGACAGGGAAAAAAAAATTATGACAATAAAGAAAAAGAAATTCAGGATTACACTCTGGAAAAAGACGGATTTTTAGTTGTTAAAAATGAACAAAGAGCTAAAGCATTAAGCAATGAGTTACAGGAACAAATAAAGGAAGGAAAAATTAAAGGAACACGCGCATTCACAGGAGAATTTTATATAATAGAAAGTGAATTGCTGAATTCTGTAGAAAAAAAAGCACTCAAAGAACTCAAGGCACAAAAAACCAGCGACTTAGGTACTTTAAGCAAAAACACAAAACTTACAAACACTATTTTGAGAATCGCATTTGAATTCTTAAAAGAGGATGGGCAAGTGATTGAAAAGAAAAAAGATTATTACCAGTATATAGAGTGATTACATGACTGTGTTGATACCACTTTTGTCAGAAAAGGAAAATGACGAAGAGTTTCTTGAGCAAGCGCTCAAAGGAACCAAAGAAGTTATTCTGCTTATTGTTGTTGATGCAGATTCTAAAGAAGAATTTGGTTTTGCTGCTTCACATATTCAAACAGCAAGACTTGTAATGGAAGAAGTAAAAGCAACAATAGGAAAAAAAAGAAAACGATCAGAAGACATTATTGAATGGGGAGATACTAAAAACAAAATAATGAACATTGCTTTACTTAGAAAAGTTGACCGTGTTATTCTTAAAAAACAGGAAAACCAATATTTCGATGAATTGATAAAAAACCTTGAAAAAGAAAAAATTGAAGTTAAGGTTATTTAACCGTTCACAATTTTTTCAGCTAATTTCAAATTACTTTTCACTTTCTTCTGGTGTTCCTTCAGGAAAGGAATGAAAAAACCAATCGCGAACTGCTTTAATTCGGAAGCAAGCAATTCCCCTGAAACAAATTCTTTCCCGATTTTTTCAAGTTCTTTAGTATTAGGGTAATGAAACTTGAGCATCTCATAAACAAGATCAATTTCAAGATTACCGCCTTTTTTCCTGTGTTCCTCTAAAGTAGGCTGACCTCCGGAAAAAGCCTTTTTGATTTTCTTTTCTGCTTCTTTTAAATCATCACTCAAAAAGATTGCTGTTTCAGGATGAGAAGCGCTCATTTTAGCGCCTGGTTGTAATCCACTTTGGTGCTTGAAGTAAATAAAACTCGGAACTTCTAAATTATAAGGAAGTCTCTTGGCAACATCTCTGGTTAATCTTGCGTGCGGATCCTGATCAAGACCTATTCCTGTAATACTTGGCATGCGCCCTTCAAACTCTTCAAGCTGAGGGTGCATAATATCAGCATACTGCAAGAAGTTTGCACCTACTTTCCCTAAATCAACATGACCATAAACCGCTTCAAAAGTATTCTTAGTAATTTTTTTACTCAACTCAAAAGCAAATTCATAATAACGATTTTCTTTCCTTGACTGAACATAAACATCATTTTTTCCTAAACCTAAAGCCAGAGCATCTGCAACATTTTTCACAGCCCACTTTTTAGCAGTTTTAAGATCAGGAATTTTATTATCAGGCCTGCTAAGAAAAGCATCAATATCCGAAACAGCAAAATAATTTTTTGCTCCTTTCTTTTTGAAAAATTTGAACAAATCAATGTCAACTTTATGCCCCAAATGATAAGGACCGGAAGCAGCTATTCCTGTGATGTTCACAAATGGTTTTTTTGAATCGATTCTTTTCGCAACCTTGTCAAAGTCACGGTGTGCTACAATAATATTTCTTTCAAACAAATAATGATCAAGCTTAATGCTATCTGGAAGATGCTTTAAGCCAAATTCCTTGAAAACGTGCTCATAGTCACTGACCTTTAACTGACCCCATGGATCGATTTCTTTCAAATAAATTCACCTTTTAAATTAATTCATTACAAGTATTAATAACAATCAGGTGGTTCAAAATGGCATTTTTAGTTGATGATAAAGCAATATTAAGAGACAAAAAACTCGGAGACCAGCTTAGACAAAGAGGCTTCGGAGAACAAAAATCCAAAGAATTAGTGTTAGACTTATTTGAGACTGCTTATTTACTTGAAAAGGGAACAATCAAAATTGAAGATTCCAAGGAAAAACACATTGATTCTGAAGAACTAATCAAATACGCTTCCAAAAAAATCAAGAATTATTATTTAAAATACCAAGTATTCAATGACCTCAGAGAAAGAGGTTTTGTTATAAAAACCGGTTTTAAGTTCGGATTCGATTTCAGGGTTTATCCTCGCGGAAAAAAACCAGGGCAGGCCCATTCTCAGTGGTGTATTAATGTTACAGCACAACAGGATAGGTATAACTTTATTGAGCTAAGCAGAATGGTCAGGTTAGCAGGAAACCTGAAAACAAAACTCCTTAATGCAGTTGTTGATTCTGAAAATGAAATCAATTACTATGAAGTAACAAGAATTACTCCCTAACTTTTAAGCTGGAAAGGATTGTTCCATGACAACTAAATTAGAAGCTATCAAAAGAGGCTGTAAGCTTAACGATCAGATTTTTTCAAAAGTAGTTGCAAAACTAAAATCAAAGGAATTCAAAACTGAAAAAGACGTTTCTAGATTTATTAATAAAGAAATCAAAAAAGCAGGTGCAAAAAAAGCATTCAACACAATTGTTGCTTCAGGTTCTAATGCAGTTAACTGGCACCACAAACCAACTACAAAAAATCTCCGAAAAGATTTTTGCGTAATTGATTTCGGCTCAAAGTTCAGTGGTTATTGTTCTGATATTACCAGAACGGTTTTTCTTGGAGAAGCCAGTAAAAACGAACTAAGGATTTACAACATAGTAAAAAGAACTCAGGAAAAATGCATTAAAAAAATCAAAGAAGGAACCAACACTAACGAGCTTTACTTATTCGCAAAAAAAAGTTTTGGTGCTTATGCAGATTATTTTGGCCACGGCCTTGGACATGGGTTAAGCAAAAAAATCCATGACAAGCCAAGAATAGGAAAAAAAGAATCAAAACTAAAAGCAGGGCAGATTATTACGATAGAACCTGGGATTTATATTCCTCGATTGCTTGGAATCAGGGTTGAAGATGATATACTTGTTAAGAAAAATGGTTACTTGGTTCTTTCAAAAAGCCCAAAAAGACTTATTGAAATTAACCCTAAGATTTAAATTGCAAATGGAAGTTACTTTTTTATGGTACGAAGAAATGTCAAACATAAAAAAAAGAGAAGAGATAACGAGAGAATGCAACCTCAAAGGAGTGTTCTGATTCCTTTCGGGTCTTTTGAAAGAGTCGCATCGCGAATGAAAAGAGCAATACCACAACAAACTTATTTACACAGGATAAATAACTGGGGAAATATAAAAAGAAAAGAACTCGGTTTTGGGGATGCAAGAGAAAGCTCTGAAAGAATAAACGAAAAAATAGAGTTAATCAAAAGATCGCATGAAAGCGGAAGACTTACTGAGAATTCTCTTCACAAGCATGCTTTTGGTTTGGAACAACTCGCATGCAGGCTCACGGATGAGGTTCTGCTAGTTAATCATGGAAAATTAAAGCGAGCAGATAGAGAAAAAACCCTTGAACAAATGTTTTCGGCTGAAGAATGGAATGCTGCTTATTTGAAATATATGGGGGAACTTTGGCATTTGATGCCGGCTCCACTACAACAAATCATGATTGAAAGATTAATGGAAAAATAAAATAAAAAAAATAGAATTGAAGGAAAAATTCCCCTCAACCAATAAAGGCGAAGCCAAGTCCAGTCGAAGACTGGACAGTCGCACCAAACCGCCGAAACGGTTTTAGAAGTCTACGCCTCTAACTGTTTTTCTGCCGTTAGATTTTGCTCTCTCTGCCGCTTTTGTTATCATGCCAGCTACAATTTCGCTCAAAGCATCTGTTGCATCTCCAGCAGTATTACATCCTGCAGCTTTAATAGCATCCTTAACTTTTGATCCTACAACTAATGAATCACCCATTAGTTCCACCTCCAAAATTATCATTCCCTCTAAATAAGGGAAGCTGATTAACTCAAGAAAAAAAGATTTATAAATAAATATCACAAAACAGGCGTTTTTAGGCTAAATTTAAGGGTTTTTGGAGTATTTTAGTCACAATCAGTAATTGCGCCTTCACTTGCTCGACCCACGGTTTTTGCATATTTTCTCAAAACACCAGTATATTTCATTGGTTTCGGCTTCCAGTTTTTCATTCTTTTTTCAATTTCTTCATCACTTAAGTCGACTGAAAGTTCTTTATTATCAGTATTAATTGTAATCATATCGCCTTCTTTCAGAACACCTATTAATCCGCCAGCCTGTGCTTCCGGACAAACATGCCCAACAACCAACCCATGGGTTCCCCCGGAAAATCTTCCATCAGTAATCAAACCAACTTTGTCCCCCAAACCTTCACCAACAAGAGCTGCAGTTGGCGCAAGCATCTCTCTCATTCCTGGTCCGCCTTTTGGACCTTCATAACGAATAACAATAACTTCTCCTTCTTTTATTTTTTTGTTCAAAATTGCATCAAGACATTCTTCTTCTGATTCAAAAATTCTTGCAGGTCCAATTATTGAAGTTTTTTTCAATCCAGAAACCTTTGCAACGCAACCATTAGGTGAAAGATTTCCTTTCATGATTACCAAGTGGCCAGTTTTTCTCAGAGGATTTTCTAAACTTCTTACAATTTCATGATGATCTGTAAGTCCTGGAAAGTTTTCGTAATTTTCTTTCAAAGTTTTTCCTGTTACAGTCATCGTGTCTCCGTGTAATAGATTAGCATCAAGTAAAACTTTCATTACTCCTGCTGATCCACCTACTTTTGCAAGGTCAGCCATTACAAATTTTCCTGATGGCTTTAAGTCTGCAAGATGCGGAACTTTTTCAGCGATTTTATTAAAATCCTCTATTTTCAAATCAACACCGATTGTTTTTGCCATTGCTAATAAATGTAAAACTGAATTAGTTGAACCGCCAAGAGCCATTACAACAGCGATAGCATTTTCAAAAGCTTTTCTTGTAAGGATATCTTTTGGTTTAATATTTTTTTCAATAAGTTTAAGCACTGCTTTTCCTGCTTCCGCAGAATCATCTTTTTTCTCTTTACTTTCACCTGGGTTTGAAGCAGAACCAGGAAGACTCATACCTAAAGCTTCAATAGCAGTAGCCATTGTATTAGCCGTGTACATTCCTCCGCAGGAACCATGTCCTGGGCAGGCATTACATTCAATTCCTTTGAATTTTTCAGCATCAATTTTTCCTGCAGCATACTGTCCAACTGCTTCAAAAATACTTACAATATCAACAGCTTTGCCATCATATTCTCCAGGCATTATCGTTCCACCATAAACAAAAACACTTGGAATATTTAATCTTGCAATTGCAATTAAGCAACCAGGCATGTTTTTGTCACAGCCTCCAAAAGCAACAAGACCATCAAAAGCCTGAGCATTACCAACAACCTCAATTGAATCTGCAATAACTTCTCTTGAAACTAAAGAGTACTTCATTCCTTCAGTACCCATTGAGATTCCGTCGCTTACAGTTATTGTTCCAAAAGTTTGAGCTTTTCCATTAGAATTTTCAACAGCTTTCTTTGCTTCTATTGCTAATTTGTTAATGTGTGCATTGCATGGAGTTATTTCACTCCATGTTGAAGCAATTCCAATAATTGGTTTTTCAAAATCAGCATCCTTAAAACCAACAGCTCTAAGCATAGCTCTGTTTGGTGCTCTTTTGTCTCCTTCAGTTATTCTGGAACTTCTTTCATTTAGTTTTGTACTCATATAGAAAAATTCGTTGGAAAACCTTTTTTAACCAAAGGTATGCTCAGATATAATGTGATTTATAATGCCTGAAATCACTGAAACACAGTATTTTACAAATCGAAAAGAATGGAGAAAATGGCTCAGAAAAAATCATGCGAAAAAGAAAGAGGTTTGGCTGATTTATTACAAAGTTAGTTCATGCAAACCAAGGATTCCATATGATGACGCTGTTGAAGAAGCAATTTGTTTTGGGTGGATTGACTCAATTGTAAAAAGCATTGATGATGAAAAATATTGCCAAAGGTACACGCCGAGAAACAAAAAAAGCATCTGGTCCGAACTTAATCTCGAGCGCGTTAAAAAAATGATTAAACAAAAAAAGATGACTAAAATCGGTTTTGAAAAACTTGGAAATGCACTTGAGACAGGTCCTTCAATAAAAAGAATTACTCCAAAAGTTCCTGCGGATCTGGAGAAAGCTCTTTCAAAAAACAAGAAAGCTCTTGGGAATTTTGAAAAGTTTGCTCCTTCAAATAAAAGACATTACATCTGGTGGATTGAAGAAGCTAAAAGACCGGAAACACGAGAGCGTAGAATCAAAAGAGTAATCGGATTTTCAAAAGAAAACAAAAAATTAGGGGAAATGTGAATATTAAAAAAACCTGCAAAAAAAAAGAAAGTATAATATAGGCATTCAACTCATCTTTTCTATGGCAAAACAACCCATCAAGACAAGGGCAAGAAGAATCAAAAGTAAAGCAGGCATGAGAGTTGCAGAAGTCAAAGACTGGTTCAGAAGGAGGCCCGTCATAAAAGCCCACGAGGTTGGCGCCACTAAAAACAAGCATGTTCTGATACAAGAACCAACAATAATAAATCTGGACGGAAAAGAAGTTTTCCAGGCAAAATTTGTCGCACCAAGACTTGGCTCGCCACTTAACCCTTATCATGACCATGTTATTGCGATAGCTATTCAGACAGCAGTACACCAAGCAGTAATAGGTTCATTAAAAAAATTCAGGGGCTTGAAAAGAACTGCTGTTCCACTAATGGGCATTAAGGAACTCAAGATACATAAGGGAATTCCGCAAAAAGCAGGAGTACTCATAAGATTAGAAGAAATTGAAATAGGAAGAAAATTAAAAAAAGAATTTTATTGCAGGATATTCGATGAAGAAAACGGTGATGTTTACATGGATGGTGTTATCACCGTTGGACTAGTATCGAAAAAACAACCAAAACCCAAAAAATAATAGCATTCAAAAAATTACCAAATTTTAAAAACCTGTGGAACACCTATATTTATTGCCAATGATGACCTGACAATTAACTGGATTCTCTTTAGATAATATAACCTTTGTTAGTTTCTTATCGCGATAGTTTTTTATTTCGGAAAAATAAGATATACTCGATGAAAAATCAAATTTTTATTGTTTGCTTGGTTTTGAGTGTTGTTCTCTTTAGCGGTTGCACTCAACAGCCTGTTGAAGGAACTCAAGACATTGGGCAACAGGCAAACACTAATAGTCTTGATTCAACTACTGAAGCAGATTCTAAAGAAGAAGTCGGCGTTGGAGGCAATACCCCAATAAAAAATAATGCTGATGCACAAGAGTCTAGTGAAGAAACTGGCTTGAAATTCAGTGAGTGGAAAGCTTCGGATAATTCAATCACTCTTCAAGTTCCTGAAGGCTGGACTGCTATTGAAAAGCAAGTTGACAACTGCACTGTGGACTGGTCAGTGAGCGATGTCGGCAAAAAGAACTCAGCTTACATGACAAATCAGATAATGGTTCTAAAGTCTGAAGAAGCAAGACAAATGTACAAGCTTTACGGCTTGACTGGAATTGACAATGCGCCAGTTTTTGCATACATGAATGCAGAATTAGCGTCTTCTCAAATTGTTGCTCCGCTTTCCGGCTCAAGCAATTTGCAGGTTGTTGAAACTGATGCTGAAATAACCATGCTGTTCTCGCAGGCTGTTTGCATTCAAGGCCTTGCGGCGTGCGATGCTGAAGTCTTTGAAGCAACTTATAAAAATAATGGTCTGCAAATGAAGGGCAAATACTTTGTTCAAACTTTTGACCTTGGAGAAGGCACTACTTGGTGGATTAATGTTTGGGGATATACTTCCCCTGCAAACCAGTGGGAAGAATCAAAAGCAGTTTTGGAAGAAATATTCACTTCAGTAAAATACACTGAAGATTGGGCGGCAAAATGCAAAAGCAATACAGACACAACAAGCAGTATCATTAGTGAAATTGTCAGAAAGCGCCAAGAATCCGCAGAAAAAACAACAACAGAATGGGACAATTATATTAGAAGCTGACAAAAACCTAATTAAAAAAGTTTTTGGCAAGAATTATTCTTTGAAAAAATTAATGTCTGTTACTCAAGGTTGCTAACCACAATATCAGCGTAGGCTAGGGCGTTATCAATTGTAAAATTGCCGCCATATATTCCTCCAACCAGCACAGTGTGAATAATATTTTTTGTCCTGAATGAAACAGTTGAATAAGAAAAAACTTCGCCCTCCGTTTCTCCAACTATTTCAAATCTGTAAGCAATGCTTTCCTCACCTTTTTTTGGAGCGGACAAAACAGTAAAGCCTTCGGCATCTTTTATCGTTTGCTTCCAGTCAGCAAAGCCGTTTTTTGCGCCTTCGCTACTGGCATAGAGAACTAATTCGTGTTTTACAACAAGGTCTTCTAGCAAAACATTTGCACTTACTTCTTTCTGAAAAAGAACTTGATACGATTCCAGCCATCCATTTTCAATGGCTTTTTCTTTGTCGCCCTCTGATTCAAAAGCATCTTCTTCTTTGATGGATCCGCTTAATTCTTCCGCCTCAAAATAACCTGGCTTCAAATCTTCCAGTGAAAGAGCATAGTTTTCTATAGGGCTTTCAAACAAGGTTTCCACTGGCATTTCAACAAAATCATTTTCTTTTACATCGTCCTTTTCTGGGGCCACGACTTGAGGTTCAATGCCAGAATCCTGTGGGGCTACGGGGTTCTCAGTGTTTTCTGGCTGAGCGCATCCGACCAAAAGAATGCCTAAAAAAACAAGTGCTACAATCAAGCCATTTGTCATTTTCATATCCTTATTAGCTGAATAAGTAGTATAAAAAAGTTCCTTTTGTTTGTTTTGGCCATTTCAAGAATCTTCTGTGAAAAATAGCGAAAATGTTATTTTACTCTAATATAACTCGCATACGTCCCGTAAAAGTTGTCAAAGAGTATTAATGTATTTCCGTTAACTGAAAAAGTGTAAAAGAAAGTGCCATAAGAACCGTTCAACGCCAGGGTGTTGCCATTGATGCCGTAGGTCCCCTTCACAAACAGCTTACCTGAAATGTATGACTCGTAAGTTCCTTCAGAACTGAAAATCGCTGTCTCATTAACAAAAGCGTTATACCAGCTCCCGACAATGGGATTGGGCTGTTGTGCACTGCTTGTTGATTTAGTGAAAGAGACTTCCGAACCACTTGAATCGGTTATTGTCAAGGTTTCACCAGAAACAACATAACCATAAGTTGTTTCTATTCCCTTATTAGACATGAAAAGTTTTCCGTTCAGGGTGTTGAAAGTGCCGAGAATTTTTTTACCACCAACTTGCCAAATGTAACTGCCATCAGAATTGAACTCTAGGTAAGCCGAGCCACTAATCCATTTTCCAACCAGAGAGGAATCCTGTTCCTTGTCAGGCTCATCTTCTTTCACTCCGTCCTTCCAAAGAACATATTTTCCGCCTTCAAACATTTCAGTCAGCTCGAGTTTCTTGGATGATATGTCAACCATGAAAACCATAAACACAGGTTCCTGGCTACCGGCATCAATCAAAAACGAAACCAATGGCAGACCATTGTTGTTCCTGAACCAGTAAACGCACGGACTCTGTTTTATTCCGACTGCTGAAATGCATGTGCTGTCCTCAAAAATCGCGAATCCTAATCCATCACCAATCCAGTTTCCGATTATATCTGAATTCGAAACCTCCGGGTTAGCTTCCGGCTGGTTCTGAACATCAACAACCGTGAACTGGGTTACATAGTTCCCTGAAATGTCTCCTATGAAAAAGCCAATCATGTACTGGTTTTTCGGAAGCAGTGCTAGGTCAACCCACAAGCCATTCTCACCAAAAGAGATGCTGTCAGCCTTGGTTAATCCAAACTCGTCTGAGTCACCGTCATAGAATTCTATGTAAGGTGCAAATGAGTCCCCGACAACAGGAGTGAAACCACTGACCACTATTCCATCACCAACAGAGGTTAGCCTTGTTGAGGAAACGAGCTGCCCGGTCCGATAGTCAAAAACCAGAACTGCCTCAAAAGGATTTGGTTCGCCTGCACTCTGATACTCGCCGTTGGCGGCAAAATAATAATCGCTCCCCCCTGCAGGAGAAAGAGGAGCAATAACCTGTTTTTGACCGTTAGTGAAAACCTCTGCCATCGGCGCCCACGTGAAATCAATGTTGTTGACACCGTCAACAAACTCAGGAAGTTTCCTCTCACCATTATAGTCCGTGTAAACCTGTGTGAGATTATGGTTATTCATCATGAATATCTTGCTGCCATCCACAAGACCTATCACCCTGAAAATCTTTACAATATTGTTACCAGTTGCCTTGCCATAAACGCTCAAAGGGTTATCCATATTCGCGACTTTTGAAGAAGTGCTTTCAATCACAATGCTGGGTGCAATCTCATCAGTCTTCTCGACTTCAATGTAGCCTCTGATAAAATCATCCCAACCGCTTTCAACAGCAAACTTTGATGAAGATGCATAAGAAGAATTGTAGAGAAACTCATCCTCAGGAAAATAAATCGAGAGGCCGTTCGCAAAAGGATGCTCACTCCCATGGTACTCTGCGATAATCATCTCACCCAGAGCTTCTCTGAGATTAGAGGTCGCCTCATTTATTTCCGGGTCACCTGTTTCCTGCGAAACCAGTTCGGCAAAATCAACAAAGTCATAACTGCTCTGGGATTTCATTGTAGCCATGCCCCCGAACTTTGCAAATGCCTCGGAGAAATAAATGCTCTTGCCAATTCTCGGCCAATAATTTGCAGTGTTCTTTTTGAGAACAACAATCAGTTTTTTTGCTGCCTCGTTCACACTACCCATTTTGCTCAAATCAAAAGCAGCGATTGTGGTGAATGGATTCGGAATTTCTTCGGAATAAAACTTCTCATACTTCTCGACAAGTATTCTGGCCAACCGCACTTCATTCATGTCAGGTTCCTTCACGAGCTCAGCAAGGGGGCCGGCATAATCAACCCCCGGCCCTGGAATTGTTTCCTCAGACGCAACCATTACTTTCACGTGTGACTGCATCGCATATAAAACATCAATCTGTCCCATGAGGCACTGATTCAGAACAAGCAAATCCAACTTGTTCTCTCCGCTGAAACCTGCTTTCCCAAGTGCATCTGCAAGCCCCTGAACAGAAGCCTCTGTTTCTGATGTCTCATCTTGCATATGCGGTCCCCAGCCACCTCCATGATTCCACACATCCAATAAGTAATACTTTGCAGGATAATTCTGAGTTCCCCATTCAACAAAATCAACAAGGGAATTCATATCCCCCATATCAACCTCGCCCAAATCCATTAACTCCTCTGACTCGACAATACCTTCCTCAACGCCTTTTTTAATCAAAAATCTCTTTGTACCAGACCAGTCACCATTACTTGAGTCATAACCGGGATTTCTGTCCCACTGGACAATGATATTAACTTTCTCTGTTGAACCAACACTCTCAAGTTTATCCATGTCAAAAATCGAATTGGGTTCGAGGTTGTTGTCAGAATCCATGTAAACAAGCACAGTCCACCCCACCAAATCCGCAGGCAAATCTGCCGGTAAATCCTGATTTGGTAATGGCTCAGGCGGCTCAGGACAACCACTAAAAAAAACAAGAAGAACTAAAGCAAAAATGCATAGATGGCAAAATTTCATAAATTAAAGAAAGCTTTAGATGATTTATTTCTTTTGGTGCTTCAAATCCACGAAAATTTTGCCGAAAAACACGGGGATTCATTGAAAATGCGAAACTAGAGGTAATGTGCGAAAGAACCTTCTAAAACTTATGAGAAACTTGTGAACAAAAGAATACTTGCTTTAGAAAAAAAGCCGGAAATATTTGATAAAATTATTCATGATGTGGAACCTATTAATGAAATGGAGTATATTGTGAGAATAACAAATACACAAACCAAGCTTTTTGACAACAAGAACAAAACCATCGTAAAAGAATCAAAAGAAGCCAGAATGATACTTGAAAAACTATCAGATTATACAAAAGAATTAAACACAAAGAAAGAATACGTTTATGCTACCTATAGGTAGAAGTAGGCAACACATAGATTTATTAAGCAAAATGTACTTTATTATCGCATGCCATACAGAGAAGGAGTAACAACAATACAACTTACACCCACAACCCGGGACAAACTCAAAGACCTAGGGAAAAAGGGCGAAAGCTACGAAGAAGTAATACTACGCCTAATAAAAGCTTATAAAAAATAGTCCAACACAGAAATAATAGGCTTGGGAGATGTGGAAAATGACGATGATTCTGACTCTCATTCAGGAGCATGAGGATAGATGGGCGGACTGAATCCCAAGCCATTGTACTATTTTAGCTATTGCAAGCCACTTCAGAAAGCATTATATATAACAATGTGCACAATGTTATACATATGCTTGTGGTGAAAGATTCCATGGTTCTCATACACCTTGCCAAAATAACGGTTCTTGAAAAAAGCTGTGGTCACTTTGGGAACATCATAATTCCGAAAAAGGTTTTTGATGAAGTGGTTACAAAAGGAAAGGAAAATAATTATCCGGATGCCATCATCGTAGAAGAAGCAGTAAAAAAGGGGAAAATTTCCGTAAAAACTGTTAAGGCTAAAGAGCTGGAGAAAAGAGCCAACCAATTCAATGTTTTTGGCGGTGAAGCAGAGGCAGTGGCACTTTACTGGCAGGAAAAAGCAAATCTCATAGCATGTGATGACGACAATGTCAGGAACAAGAAGGAAATACTGGAAATAAACATTATTGGCACGCCTTCAATATTACTTTCGCTTTACAGAAAAAAGAAAATAACAAAGGAAAAGCTTGAAGAGTCAATAAATAAGCTTAGACAAATAGGCTGGTTTAACAATCAGGTTCTGGATGCAATACTGTTGGAGGTGCATAAAAATGGGTGAATCACACGCAATAGGAATACGCCTTGAAAATAATCTGCTCAAAAGGGTAGACAAAATGAGCGAGGAAGAAAAACTGGACAGGTCGACAGCAATAAGGGTGCTCATAGAAGAGGGTTATGCCTCGCGTTCGAGAAAAAAAGCCGCCGCAGATTACGCCGCAGGAAAAATAACCATGAGCAAGGCCGCAGAAAAATCCGGCACGACCATATGGGAATTTGAACAATACCTAATAAGCACTGGTTATAAGTCACAATATTCAATAAGCGACCTCATGGAAGAAGCTAAAAAAATCTGAACAGATTCCGCAAAAATACGAGCATCATACATAGAGAGCCTGAATAATCACTTGACGATGACACAGAGCTGATTCACAGCGATGACGAAAGATTGGCGGACTGAGGCGTGATTTTTAATCCTTTATAGCATTTAAAATCAGTAAAATACTGAAAAATAGTACCTTATAGTAACATTTATAAGCTTTTTAGCATCAATTAATACATGGTTTCAAAATATGATTTGCTTTATTCAGTCTTCCTGAACGAAGGATTGACCGCCGCACAACTTGTGAGGAAAATAGGCAAAACACCTTATGATTACGACACGGTTCTAAAGCACCTTTTGCAGCTTAGAGAAGAGAAGTTAGTTGAAACTAAAAAAAACAAATATTACTTATCTCAAAAGGAAGAAACAAAAAAACTCCTCAGGATAATTGATTATTGTTTCAGAAACAAAATAAATTACAACGAACTATTTCTGGATAAAACAATCGAGTTCATTAAATTTGGATTGGAGAACAAAGATTTTTCAGAACTTGGTCTCAACAACAGGACAAGAGCAAGAATTTCCTTGTTTTTATCAAAACACGGTTTCATAATAATTGAATCAAAAAAACCATTCAAAGTAAAAATGGTTTACTCGGATTTCCTGAAAAAAACTGTTGAAATATTCAAAGGCGAAATTAAAGTCAAATGCGACAAAATCTACGAACAAATGGATGGGGAAGAAATAGATTCACAGATAGAAAAAGAATTCTCAAAATACAAAAAAGCAGCAAAACAAATAAACCTCAATGACGAGGTGCGCTTCGTCCATAGGAGCCTTTCACTCGAAGGCAACACAATGACTCTCTCCGAAACAGAGAAGCTGATAAAACAAAACATTCCTCCGAAAGAAAGGACTTTTCAGGAAATGCAAGAAACAGTGGACTACAAGAAAGCACTTGATTATCTTATTGAAATAAAAGAACTGGACTTTGAAACAACCCTTAAATTCCACGGAACAGCAATGAACTCATTAAAGGCCGGCGCGGGAGAATTCAGAAAGCAAAATATCAGGATTAAAGGCAACCCTGATTTTAAGACAGCTGACTGGAGGCAAATACCAAATCGCTTGGAAGATTTATTTAAGTATTACCAAAACAAGATTCACAAAAAAATCAAGGCACATGAATCTGTTGAACTATCCGCCTATCTCCACAGTGAGTTCCAACATATTCACCCATTCATAGACGGCAACTCTAGGACATCAAGAGCAATATTCATTCACGTACTTTTACTGAAAGGTTTTCCTCTCATTAATTTTCCTGCGGGTTTTGTCGAACAGTACATGGAACTCACAAAACTCTCGAAAAAACGGGATGACAAAAAATTCACGGTTTTCATGAAGCAACTTGTACTGCATTCTTTGAAGCAGACAAACCAGAAAATAAGATACTTGTAGAAAGAATTTGAAATAACTCCTCATCTTTCGGGTTAGATGGGCGGACTGAGGCTTTTTGATTCTTATTTAAAACAATAATGTTTTCTAAACTCCCGGGGTTTCATGATTGCGAAATAACGAAAGTATTATATTGTTTTATAGCGTCTTAATTTTAAGTGGTTGAAATGAAGGTTCGGGATGTTTTTCAGGAGAATTCTGGGTTTGTTGATAAAGTTTTGGGAAGTGACTCTATTGAAAAGGTCATTGCAGTAATGGGTTTGAATAAGGAAACTCGAACTGTTTTTGTAGTTGATGAGTCGAAAAATTTAATTGGAGTAATAACAATACACGAAATTTTTGACTATGTATTTGATGAAATGAAACCAAAAATACTAAATTGGTTTAATAAAAAGAAGCATCTGAAAGCAAAAGATATAATGAGGCCTCCAATAACAATTTCATTGGATGATGCTTTGGATGATGCTTTGCGTGCAGCAAAAGCAAGTAACCTGCAGGATCTTCCGGTTTGCGAAGACGGAAAGGTGGTTGGAGAACTGGATTGCTTTGAGCTTTTGGATGGATTGGTTTCGAAAGACAAGAATTATTTTGAAGAGTAATCAATATTATAATTGAATTCCGTATTTTTTAACCAATCCAATTCGAAATTTTTTCCTTCTTTGATGTCTTTTAGAATTGTTTTAACTTTGTCTGCCGTAATAATTGATGGAACTAAAACAAATTCGATTCCTGCTGAATAGAGCTTTCTTGCATTAGACACATCGTGGGCCAAGACAATAAGTTTTGTGTCACTGTTTTTCTGCAACAGTTTTTTAGCTAAAATAGTATTCGAGTCAATATTCTGTATAGTCGAAATAACGACTTTTGGTTTTACTTGCATAATAAACTCAATTGTCTCCAAATCAGATATGTCTCCATAAAGTGTGTTGAATTTTTGTTTGGCTGCTTCTTTTAATGCTCTTGGATCAAAATCTATTATCAAAACATCTTTCTCATTTGTATTCTCATTAAGAAAAATTCTTTTTCCTGTTCTGCCAAATCCTATGCAAACTAAGGAATATTCCTTATCCTCACTCATATGCAGTGAATCTTCAAAAAACATTTTGCTTTTTAAAACAGGTAAAAATTCAACAAGGCAATCATACAAATTATTATTATAAATAATTAGGTAAGTGGAAGCACTGATAGTTGCGACTGCAACCAAAGTTATTACTGAAGCAACTTCAGCAGACACGTGTCCTACTTTTTCTCCCAAAAAAATTAGTATTAAGGAAAATTCGCTTATTTGGGCAACAGTCAGACTGGAAAGAAAACTTGTTCTCCCCTTATAACCAAGTTTGGTCATCAGGATAAAAACGATGATTGGATTTCCTACGAGAACAAAGATTGAAAATATTATTGCCGGAAGAAGAATAATTTTAGAAGATACAAACACCAAATTTGAACCAAGAACAACAAAAAACAGCACGATAAAAAAGTCTCTTAGATATTTCAGTTTTCCTAATACTTCATAAGTGTAAGGAAGAGAGGCTATTGAAATTCCAGCCAAAAAAGCTCCAATTTCTTTGGAAAATCCAAGGAAAATGGCTACTGCAGAAAAAGCAAAGCACCAGGAAATAGCTCCGAGAAAAAGTAATTCCTGATTTTCAGAAAGTGAATCGAATATTTTTTTGACAAAAAATTTTGATGCAATGAAAAACAACAAGAACAGCAAAACCAAATTTATGACAAACGTTGAAAGCTGACTCGTTAAATCGTTTGAAAAAGAAAAAGAGGATATCAGAACAAGAGCGATGATTGCAACAAAATCCTGCACCAGCAGAAAACCAATAGAAATCTTTCCGTACAAGGAATTCAATTCTTTCTTATCGGACAAAAGTTTTACGATTATAATGGTGCTGCTGAAAGTTAATGCAATTGCTATATACAAAGACTCTAAGAACTCAAAGCCCAAAAATGATGCAATTGCAAACCCGACAATAGTAGTAAAGACTATCTGTCCTATTCCGGTTATAACTGAGGTTTTTCCTATTTCCTTGAAAATCCTCAAATCAAGATTCATTCCGACAAGAAATAGCAGAAAAGCTACTCCAAGTTCTGAAAAAACATCTAATAATTCGGTATAAGTTATTACTCCTAAAAAAGAAGAGCCGAGAAGAATTCCTGCAAAAATAAAAGCAAGTAGAATAGGTTGCTTAAACTTCCTGAACACAAAACCAAGCAATGTAGCTACTACAATTACTGCTGCAAGCTCCAGAAAGAAATCCTCTAACATACATTAATCACCGGTTCTTTTTTGTAGTTTATAACAAATTTTAGTGCTTCGAGAAAGACAAGTGCAGTGAATGCGGCAGATATAGTGATTATCCATTCCACTGGCGTTAGTGTTGTGAATTCAAATATTTGTTGAAAAAAAGGAACATTCATTACGATTAGTGTTGTCAGGGCTACAAACGCTGTTGCGGGCAGCATCCATTTGTTTGTGAATAATCCAATTTTGTGTACTGGTTCTTCCAATGATCTAAACGCATAAGGAACAAAAACCACCATACTGACGATTGTTGCAAATACCATTGTCCTTGCCCTTTCAATATTTGTTAGCGGGTCTGCATAAATGAATACTGCGAGAGCAATTAGAGCCATAAATGCAGCCATGCTGAGTATTATTATTGCATTTTTTTTCACTAAGAAACTTTCCGTTGGATTTCTTGGGGGGTTTTGCATTATTCCTTTTCTCGGAGGTTCGGCTCCAAGAGCTAATGATGGCATTATTTCGTCAAAAGAGTTTATGAAAAGAATCTGTAATGCAAGTAATGGTAGAAAATCAAAATCAAAAAGAGCTATGCCTACAAATATTAAAATTACTTCAGTAAAATTTCTTGAAAGAAGATAAGTAGTGAATTTTCTTATATTTTCATAAATAGTCCTTCCGCCTTGGATGGCATCTACTATTGTTGCAAAATTATCGTCTATAAGAATCATGTCTGCTGATTCTTTTGTAACATCAGTGCCTTTTATCCCCATTGCTATTCCAATATCTGCTTTTTTTATTGCAGGTGCATCGTTTATTCCGTCTCCAGTCATTGCAACAATATGTCCTTTTTTTTGCAGAATTTTAACAATTCTCATTTTGTGTCCTGGATTTGTTCGGGCATAAATTACAGTGTGGTCGATGATTTTCTCAAATTCTGAGTCATTCATTTCATCTAATTCTTTTCCAGTGATTATTCTTTGGTCATTGTTGTTTAGCAGACCAATTGCTTTAGCTATTGCCTTTGCAGTATGCGGATTATCCCCTGTTATCATAACTGTTTTTATTCCGGCAGTTTTACAGGTTTCAATAGCCTGCTTTACTTCTTCTCTCGGAGGATCAATCATTGCAGCTAATCCTAAGAAAACAAGGTCTTTTTCAATATTTTTTTGTGTAAAAGGCAATTGATTTTTTTTATATGCAAAACCCAATACTCTAAGAGCATTGCTTGCAAATGTTTCATTTATTTTTAGAATTTTTTCAGTTTCTTCTTTTGAAAGTTTTTCTGTTTTCCCATTTTTTTGAATAAACGTGCATTTTTCCAGAATTTCTTCAGGACCGCCTTTGGAAAAAACCATTCTTTCATTTCCTGTTTTATGAACACAACTCATCATTTTTCTTTCACTTGTAAAAATAATTTCTTCAAGTCGTTGATTTTTTTTCTCTAAATCATCTTTCCACTCTTCTGCTTTTGCAGCCAAAACAACCAATGCTGCTTCAGTAGGGTCACCAATAATTTCCCATTTACCTCCTTTCTTTTCCAAGAAAGCATTATTGCATAAAGCACCTGCCCTTAGCATTGTTGTTATTGTTTTATCGCTTTTAGGGTCAATTTTTTTTCCATTAATAGAGAATTCTCCTCTTGGTTCATAACCTGCTCCTGTTACATCAATTATTGAATCGTTTACAAAAAGTTTTTCTACAGTCATTTCATTTTTTGTTAGAGTGCCAGTTTTGTCTGTACAAATTATTGTTGTACTGCCTAAGGTTTCAACTGCGAGCATTCTTCTTATGACTGCATTATGTTTCGCCATGTTATGCATTCCCCTTGAAAGAGTAACGGTTAGTGTTAATGGCAAACCTTCCGGAACTGCAGCAACAGCTAATGCCAGAGCGACAATCAGCATTGCTGCAATGGGAGTACCCTTAAGAATGCCAAGCAAAAATATTAGTGCACATGCAGTTAAAGCAAGCATAGCGATTCTTTTAGCTAATCGGGTTATTTTTATTTGAAGCGGGGTTTGTTCATCTTCTTCTTGAATCATTTCAGCAATTTCTCCTATTTTTGTCTGCATTCCCGTTGCAAAAACAATTGCCTTGCATTTCCCATGAACAATACTTGTACCTGCAAAAATATTCTCTTCTGTTGATTTTTCCACTGCTTGGCTTTCTCCGGTTAATGTTGATTCATCAACCTTCATGCCAATAACTTCAATTATTTTTGCATCTGCAGGAATCTTGTCACCCATTTCCAACAAAAGTATATCCCCGGGAACAAGTTCTCTTGTGAGAATTACCTTCACTCCATTGTTACGCATAACTTTGGTTGTTGACTTCACAATTTTTTTAAGAGCTTCCATTGATTTTTCTGCTTTGAACTCTTGGATAAATCCTGCGATGACTATGAATACAATTATAGCTAATGTAGCCCAGAAGCTTAGAGTTTCTCCAATAAAATAAGAGATAAATGCTGCTGCAAACAGAATCCAAATCAAGAAATTGCTAAATTGCCTTAACAAGATTTTTGCCGGCGTGATTTTCCTTTTTTCTTTTAATTCATTGTATCCGTATTCTTTCAGTCTCTTTTCGACTTCTTCCTCAGCGATACCTGTTGAACTGCTTCCAAGTTCTTTCAGAATATCCTTTGACTTCATTTCAGCAAAATTTTTCATACGCATAACCTAACTGTTAATTTACATAATATTATTCTAATAATACCTATAAATAGTTTCACGCTTGCGTAATTAGGTAAGTAGATTATTCAAAAAAATCGTTTTTGTTAGAATGCGTTAAATATGTTTTATTACTTGGTCATAGGCTTTGAAAAGCTGCTTTATTTCTTTTATTTTAAGAGAATAGAATTTTTCAGGCGGTTCATATGCCGAGTCAATAATTCTCAAATCATACAGCATCTTCAAATGTCTTGAAGCAAGCGATTCGCTCAAATTTAGTTCTTCAGCAATTTCATGCACAGATACACGCTTTCTTTTACAAAGAATCTTTAAAATATTTCTTCTGGATCTTGCACGAATTGCCCTTGCGAGTTTTTCATCAGACATTAGTAACTAAAAAAACAGTACCGACATTCTTTAAAGTCTTTAATAAATTAGTCCTCAGAAAAAAAGATGAAAAATTAAGCGATTTAAGGAAAAGATGAATTAAACCAAGTTAGTGGTACAAATAAAACTATGTAATTATTTCTTCATCTTTCAGAGCAGATGGGCGGACTGAGGCTTTTATTTTTTCTTTTCCTCTTTCCCGAGCTTTGCTTTCAAGTCGTCTAAAATCTTGTCACGCTCGTTAAACATTCCTTTGAATTCTGCCTCTTCTTTTTCTTCTTTTAATTTTTTTTTGTCGATTTTTGGCCGATTAATCCATTGTGAAAGTTTCAAAACTATGAGTGCAATAATTATGATTCCCAAAATAATAACAGCAATTTTTGCAAGCTGCAATGCTTCAGATAATTCCCCAAACAACTGTCCGGCATTAGTTGTTAATCCTTCAACATCCCCTTCATTAAATGATTCAGCAGTTTTACCAGCAGTATTCTGAGCATTGGCTGAAACAAAAGGCAGAAATAAAGCTAAGGAGATTAACATTAACATTAAGAAAAAATTTTGAGTATTTTGCATATTATCTTAAACATAGACTTTAGTTCTATTATATATTACTTATTAGGTGAGATAAATGTTGGAAATTGAACAAAAAGCACCCGATTTTTCACTCAAAAACCAGGATGAAAAAACAATAAAACTAAGCGATTTTAAAGGAAAAAAAGTAGCAATTTACTTTTACCCAAAAGATGATACCCCGGGATGTACAAAGCAAGGCTGTAATATAAGAGATAATTTTTCAAAGCTCAAGAAAAAAGGAATAATAATTCTCGGGATTTCCAAAGATTCTGTACAAAAGCACAAAAAATTTTCTGAAAAATACAGGTTCAATTTTCCAATCCTTAGTGATGAAAAAGGAGAAGTAATTGAAAAATATGGTGTGTTTAAAGAAAAAACTATTTTTGGAAAATCATTTATGGGGATAAACAGAACTACTTTCTTGATTGATGAAAAGGGAATAATCAAAAAAATAATCAAAAAACCAGATGTAAGCAACCATTCTGAAGAAATAATTCGTGGATTTATGAGTCATTAACCTGGCTTGACAACCGTTCTCACCAGTAAACAGGCCCGTAAACAGTGTTAATCGATTTTTAACGGAGAAAAGCTTTAAATAATGTGCAATCGTTTGATTATAATTGTAAATACAATGGAGTGATTCCCAATGACAAAATTTAAAGTTGAACACCACAAAGAAATCTGCATCGGATGTGGAGCTTGTGCAGCAATAGACCCTGAAGACTGGGTAATGGAAGGAGACAAATCCCACTTGGTTGATTCAGAAAAAATAGACACTGAAAATGGTCAAGGTGAAGGAAAAACAATTGATGAAGCAAGGCTTTCCCAAAACCAGGAAGCAGCAGATTCTTGTCCGGTTCCATGTATTTTTGTGAAAAAAGTCGAGGAATAAAATCCTCACACACTAATTTTTATAATCCTTTAAAAGTTTTCTGCAAGAGCAAAGTATCTTCCTCAATGTTTGGGGACTCGCAAACCAAAACACCTTTAGCATTGAAATCTTTTAACACCTGCAAAACAGATTTGTAATTCATATCGCTTTCTTTGAAAATCAAATGATTTCTTTCTCCTTTCTCTCCATAATTAATTCCTGAAAGATGAATATGCATATTATGAATTCCTTCTTTTCCAAGTTTTTTTTCAATTAATTCCATTACCTGTTCAAACTCTTCTTTAGTATTGAACTTTCCATTTGATCGCGCATGCAAATGAGAAAAATCTATAACTGGTAAAACCTGATCAAACTCAGAACTTAAATCAACTAACTCATCAATAGAACCAAACTGTGTTGGCTTTCCGGTTGTTTCAGGACGTATCCAAACATCAAGCCCTAAAGAATTAACCTCTTCTAAAAGTTTTTTCATTTGATCTTTAACATTAGAATAAACTTTTTCTGGTTCCATTCCAAGATAAAACCCAGGATGAAAACAAACAGAATACCCCCCACATGCATCAAGTATTTTTGCAGAACTCAATATCCTGCTTCTCGAAGCACCAAGCTTTTGCTTTTCAACAGCATTCATATTAATGAAATATGGCGCGTGACAAGTAAGAACAACTTCCTGTTCTTCTGCTATTTTTTTTACTTCGGGGGTTTTTTCTTTTGAAATATTAACTGAATGCACAAACTCAAGCTCCATTGCACCTAAACCAAGATTCTTTACTTCCTTAATTCCGTTTAATGTATCTCTTGGCTGAGTACTTAAAGGAATTCCTGCAGTAGCAAACAAAAGTTTTTTTGGTTCAATCAAAATTCTATCCCTGGCCTTGCGGTTACTCCTTTGTCAAAAGGATGTTTGTTTTTTTTAATCTCGCTAACCAAATCTGCTTTTTCAAAAATTTTTTCAAAAGGCTTGTGTGAACCTGTTAGAACTAATTCTGTTTTTTCGTTTTTTGAATCAATTAATTTCAACACATCTTCTTCAGTAACAAAATTAAAATGAATAGCATAAAGAATTTCGTCTACAATAACAAGATCAAAGTTTCCTGAAGAAACTGATTCGATTGAATGTTCCAGTGCTTTTTTTGCCTGATCCAACTGATCCTGTTCAGGTTTTCCAATAACCCATTTTTTCACCCCGAATCTTTTGTGTGAAAAATTATCAATCTTTTTTAATGCATTTATTTCCCCTGATTCATCAAAATCCTTATTTTCCTTAATCCCGAATTTCATGAACTGAATTAAATGAACCTTAAATCCTCTTCCAAGAACTCTCAGAGCCAGGCCTAATGCTGCTGTTGTTTTTCCCTTGCCATTCCCCCAATAAACCTGGATTTGGCCAAAATTTGGTTTAGATTCCATGTAAAAAAATAAGCATGAAGTTCTTTAAAACACTTGGGAAGCATTTAAAATCTGTATGGTATCTAATTTGAATAGACTTATTTTTTACCTAAGTTAACGAAATTTGAGGTGTATATAATGGCTAAAGAAGAAAAAAAGGAAAAACAAGCTGAAAAGCTTGAAGAAGAACAGGTAATAGGGGAGGAAGAAGAAGAGGAAATTGATGACTCTAAACTGCCTTTTCCAAGAGCAACTATTGTAAATATGCTCAGAAAGCACCTCAGTTCTGGAAAACAAATTAAGGGACAAGTTAAGAATGAAATGAACATCTGGCTCGGAAAAATGGTTGAAAGAATTGCTGACAAAATGAATTCATATCCATACACTTATGTTGATGGGTCAATGTTAAGAGAAGCAATCGAACCATATGAAAACATTCAGGATATTGAAAAGGAAAAAGAAAGAATCATCAAACAATTAGAAGTAGTAAAGGCAGCTTGTGATGTTCTGATTCTTGAAGTTGACAGGAAATTCATAAAGTAAGTGATTCTTATGGATGAGAAAAAGAAACTCAAACAAACAGATAATCCTTACGAAAATGAACAAGTAGAAGAAATGCTTGACAACGATGAAATTGACCCAGCAGAAGCAGGCTTCATGGAAGGATACAACGAAAAGCAAACAAAAAATCCAAAGAAGCCTAAAGAAATTATTAATGATGAAAAATAAATTTAACGGGTTCTTTTCGGAGAACTCCTACACCATTTTTTAATTCAGAAATTTTTTAAAATCCGATTCTAAAATTTCTTTCACTTTTTTTGTTATTGTAGAATGCGGATTCAGAAAAAGAAATGCTTTAAGCTGGTTAACATTACCGACTTTTCTTTTGGTTGAAGCTTTTTCAAAATCAATTATAACTGGTTTTCCTTTTCTCACAAGAATATTTTTTCCTTTTCCTGCTAATTGACCGTGATCGATGTGTTTTTTATCAAGTTTTTCTGCCTGTTCAAAAAGTTCTTTCAGAAATTTTTCCAGTTCTATTTTCTTCGGATTAGAAAAAAGCCAGTCTATAAAACTTGAACCTTCAATAAACTCCAGCAAAACAACATTGTTTTCAAAATCGCGGTCAATTAATTTTGGTCCAACGCCGACAGAATTAGCCAGAGTTAAATTTTCTGTTTCACGCTCAACCATATCTCTCCGGTTTGCTTTTTCTCTCAAAGATTTTACTACAAATTTTTTTCCTTTAGAATCTTTTACAAGATAAACAAAAGAAGTCCAACCTTTAGCTATTTGTTCAACTAAATATAGATTATTTTCTTTTAGAAATATTTCAATTGACATTATTAAAAAAGAAAAAGGAAAGGATTAAAGCACTATTCAAAAGTGCTTTCATCCAATTTGATAAAATCTTCTTCACTGAATTCAGAATCCTCTATCATAGACTCCAATTCTAATATCTCTATGTCAAGAGAAGCTATATCATTTTCTGAAGCAGAGGTATCGGTTAATTCAGGGGCAAGTCCAGAACTATCATCAATAGTAGTTCCATTATTCTGACCGTTTTCCTGAGGTTGTTCAGTACAGCCAGAAAGCAGCACTGAAACGAGAATAAATAAGATTATTATTGATTTATTCATCGTCCTCACCCTCATCTTCACCATCTTCATCGTCTTCATCATCTTCATCTTGAGATTCTTCTATTGCATCATCAAGTTCTTCAGATGTTTCCTCACTTATCTCTCCTGTAGCATCAGATTCTTTAGCTGCCTTAATCAAAGCCTTCATTAATCTGAAGTCTTCAAGCAGTTTCTTGTTTGCTTCTTTCAGGAGCTCATGAGCCTCTCTAAGAATTTCTTTAGCATCTTCTTGAGTTTCAGCTTCAGCATATGCATCTCTCAACGCTTGATATTGTGTTTCCAATACATTAATATCTGAGTTGAGTTGAGCAATTCCTTCATCCAAACCATTGACATCGCTTCCTCTTGCTTCAAGCTTATCAGCCAAAGCAGATAATCTTGCTGAAAAGGTTCTTGATTTGTTGATTATTCCATTGATGCCATTGCTTAATTTCATTCCGATGTTTCTTTGCATTTCCTGACTTTTTACTTTCCAATGAGATCTGATCTCTTTAGATAATTCAATTATCTCTTCTTTTGTCAGATCCTCATTTTCAAGCTCAATTTTCTTCTCTTCAAAATATGCAATTATTTCATCGATATTCTCAGGAACAGAATCACTTTCTTTTATTGCTTCAAGTCTAGCTAAAGTTGCCTCAACCTGTTCTAACAAAACAAGTCTTGACCTGTCCTTAAGAGCAGCTCTGATTTCTTCTTTTTGATTTTCTCTTGCCTCTTTTAATTCTTGTCTTAAAGAATTAAAGTCCTCAAGCTGGCCTCGAAGTTCTCTTCGCCTTTCCTGGTAATCTGATCTTGCGTCTAGGTAATTTTCTTTTCTTACTCTATACGCTTCTCTCGCTTGTTCAATTCTTTCTTTTATTTGATCATTAATTTCTCTTCTTGTATCTGAATCAATTCTAACCGGATTCGCAATACCGTTCATTGCATTGCCGCGATTATCAGCATTATCCGAATTTCCTCTGTTTGCAGCATCTGAATCAGCTATTGCAATTGCAGAGAAAATAAGCATGAAAGCTAAAAATGATATCAAAATAACATTTTTCGAATTCAATTTTATACCTCCTTTTACCCTAATGGGTTTTTACTACAACCATTACTGCCTTTGTTATTTAAATAAATACTTACAGCTCTTGAGAATTTAAAGCTTTATACGGACTTTTTTACTCGAATAAAACTTTATGATTCCCTTAATGTTTTAGAAATGGTTATAAAGAGTTTTTCAGAAACTTGATTAATGAAAAAAGAATTTATTATTCTTGGTTTAATTTTCTTTGCTAGCTTTGCTAGTGCCACAACTATTTCAGGAACCTTGTTTGAATGGTACACTCTTGAACCTTTAGATATTGCGATTGTTGAGATTGATACAACCCCAAAGCAGACAATTGTAACTGAAAACGGAGAATACTCATTCAATGTTAATCCAGGAACTTACAATTTACAGGCACATTACTTTGTAGAAAACAAATTGGTTTATCTGGCTGAAGAATCAATTACAATTGAGGAAGAAGGAACTTTTACAGTTGACCTGATAATGTTCCCGTCAATCGAAGAACCGGAATTTCTATTTGATGAAACTGATGAATTAGGAGTTCCGCTTGAGGGGCTTGAAGAAGAACCAGAAAATAATTCAGGACAAATTATTGGAGGACTTGTTCTGATTGTTATATCTCTTGTGCTTATTTTTTACGGAGCAAGGAAAATAATAAAATCCGCAACAGGATTAGAAACTGAAAGAATCGGCATTGAGGAAAAGTACTTTGAAAGACCAAAAGAATTCCTGAAAAAAGAAAACGAAATTGGAAAAGATGAACTTGACAGAGACACAAAGGAAGTTCTTGAAATCCTGAAACGCTACGGCGGAAGAATGACTCAGAAAGATCTTCGTGACAAAGTTACTTTCGGTGAAGCCAAAACAAGTCTTGTTGTAGCAGAACTGGAAGAAATGGGAAAAATAAAGAAATTCAAAAAAGGAAGAGGAAATATTATTATTTTGAAATAAAATTATTGCTTTTCCAAAACCACACCATAACCCTGAATCAGGCCAGTAGAATCTTTAATAACTTCCAGTTCATCTACTTTTAATCCCGAATCTTTGAAAAATCCCCGGATTGATTTTTCGCTTCGGAAAACTTTATTCTGTTTTCCTTTAGACCAAATTGGTCTTACTGATTCCAAAACAGCACTCATACCTGCAATTGATTCGTTAATTTGCTGCTTTCTAGACTCAGAAGAAGTAAGATCCAATTTATCATAAAGCTGACGAGAAAATAATTCTACAAACTCAGCCCGATATTTTCCAATATTATACCGGTTCTTTTTAATTGAATCCAAAAGAGCAAGTTCCCTTGCTGTTTTTGCGGCATTGCGTTTAATGCTTCCTACTTCAACTGAAGAAGGATGATGAAAAACAAAAATCGCTTTTCCTTTTTTCTTTAATACTCTTTTAATTTCTGATAGTGTTTTTTCTCTGTCAACATATTCAAAAACAAAAGACATGAAAATCTTGTCAAACCTTTCCTTCCCAAAAGGAAGTGCTTCAGCCAATGACCTGAGACGCCTGTATTCAACAGTGTGAGGCATTGAAGATCTGACAAAAGTTGGTTCTGATGCAACTACACTAATTTTTGGATTTTTTAAGTGCGATGTAACCTGCGAAAAACCGGAGCCAATGTCAAGAATAGAATGCTTCCTCCTACCTTTGACTCCTGCTTCCATTCTTTCAACAGACCAACCTAAAACAGGATGACCATAAGTATAACTCGGACTCTTTATCCCTGCTGAATGAAGACCTTGCCAGCCAACTAAAGAAGATTTAGTTGCAGACTTTTTTTTTAGCATATAAATGAATCTCAACGAATATAATAAAGCTCACCTCTAACCAAAGTTCAAAATCAAAGGAAAAGTAACCATTCGAAAGTAGTAAAAAAAGAAATGTACTCTATTATTCTATGGCTTTGGATTTGTTCAGCGATGATACTGAAAAACTCCTGACAGGAATACTACTAATAGTACTGGCAACAGTACTGCTCTTAAGCGGCCTGAACTTATTGTTTGATTTCACTTATTTCTTCTCACAGGAACTTGATATTGTTCTAGCATTTATAGCAATAATAATAGGAATAACCCTTATT